>JBIKYW010000039.1:0-12472 GCA_044355055.1 Planctomycetota bacterium
TTCGATCGCGATCTCGATGGTCTCCAAGTCGCGCATTTCGCCGACGAGGACGATGTCGGGGTCTTCGCGCAGAGCCGCGCGCAGGGCGCGCTTGAACGACTGCGTGTGACGGTGCACTTCGCGCTGATTGATCAGGCACTTCTGCTGGCGGTGCACGAACTCGATCGGATCTTCGATCGTGATGATGTGATCCGTACGTGTCTTGTTGATGTGGTCGATCATCGCGGCGAGCGTGGTCGACTTGCCGCTGCCCGTCGGGCCGGTGACGAGCACCAGCCCCTTCGAGAGCATGCAGAAGTCGAGGCAGGCCTTCGGAAGGCCGAGCTGCGCGGCGGTCAGCACCTCGCTCGGGATCTGGCGGAAGACTGCGCCGGGGCCATTGCGGTCCATGAAGAGGTTGGCGCGGAAGCGCGCGAGTCCCTCGACCTCATAGGCGAAGTCCGTATCGCTCGACTCTTCGAACTCGGTGCGGTTGCGCTCGGGCGTGATCTCGTACAGCACGCCACGCATCTCCTCGGGGCCGATCACCGGCGCGCCGTCGATGGGGGTCATGTCGCCCGAGAGGCGAAACAGCGGGCGGAGGCCCGAGGTCATGTGAAGGTCCGAGGCGCCGACCTCGACCATGCGGTGGAACAGGGAGTCGATCCAGGCCATCTCTTGGGCTCGCGGGAGGGGCGGGCACGGCGCGGTCTGCGCGGCGCGGGCCCCGTGAGAAGGCAGATCGGCCGCCGCGACGCGGCGACTTGAAGAATCTTCCCGGAGCGGAGCCTCAGAGCCGCCCTGCAGCTTTGGTGTGCGCCGGATCGAGCTCGATCACCCGCTGGAACTGTGCGCGAGCGGCCTCTGTCTGGCCTAGCCGCTCGAGAGCCAACCCGAGTTCATAGTGGGCGTCCGCGCTAGGAGCGAGCTCGCAGCAGCGTGCGAAAGCCTCCCTGGCGCGCTCGAATCGGCCGAGAAACAGGGCCGCACGACCGGCGAGGCGATGTCCGACCGCCGTCCCCGGAGCCCGCTGGATGAGCTCTTCGGCGCGACGGAGCGCGAGCTCGTTGTCGCCCTGCTCCAGCGCGCGGCGCGACGCGAGTTCGAGGGCGACGGGCGGCGGTCCCGCACAGGACAGCGCCGACCCAAGTCGTGCGTCCACCGCGCTCGCCGAGAGTCCGAAACGGGCCTCTGCTTGCTGCACGAAGAAGCGCAGCGCTCCATCGTGGGCGGGCTGTTCGTCGAGAGCGAGCTCGATGTCCACGATGGTGTCGGGGCGAGCGAGTCTCAGCCGGGCGAGCGCGCGGTCGTAGAGCACGTCCGCTCGTGAACCGACGGGGCGCAGCTCGATGGCGCGGTCGAGAAGCTCGAGCGCGCGCTGGGACTCGCCCGCCTGATGAGCGAGCACTCCGAGCTTGTGGTGAGCGAGCGTGTTGTCGGGCTCGACCGCCAGCACGCGCTCGAACAGCGTGCGCGTGTCGTTCCAGTGCGCGGTGGTCGCCCGCGCGGTCACTCCGAGGGCTGCGATGCCGAAGGCGCCCGCTCCGAGCACGAGGGCGCTCGTCCAGCGAGCGAAGCAACCGGCCACGAGGCCCGCGAGTGCAAAGGAGGGTAGGTAGGTGTAGCGATCCGCTGCGATCTGGTTGCCCGCGTGCACAAGGCCGATCACGGGCGCGACGAGGACGCCAAAGCTCCACCAAGCGGTCCACAGCGCCGCCGCCGCGCTCGACTTGCGGCGGCGCAGGAACAGGAAGCCCGTGGTGACGAGCACGAACGCGAGCGAAGCCAAGTAACGCGGCTCGAAAAGCGAGAGCTGCGCGGGCAACTCGTAAAACGGGGAAAGTCCGAGCGGCAGCAGCGTGTGGCGCAAGTAGGAGCGGAATGCGAAGGCGGAGATCGCCACGCGTTCGCTCAGCGGACGGGTGTCGAGATCCGCGAGCACTTCGGTGCCGAGCTGTTGACCGAGGACGCCGAGCGCGCCGCCTGCGAGCGCGAGCAGGATGTAGGGCAACTTCTCCGCGACGAGCGGCCGCCAGCCGGTGCGCTCGGCGCGGCGCAGCGGCCAGGCATCGAGCGCGAGCAACACGAGCGGAAACCCGAGGCCCGCGACTTTCGAGAGCAGCGAAGCTGCGAACGCTAGGGCGGAAAGTACGAGCCAGCGTGCGCGTCGAGCGTCGGGGCGCTGGGCGCGCAGCCAAGTCCAAGCGGAGAGCGAGAGAAACGCACCGCACAGCACGTCGCGGCGCTCCGTGAGCCACACCACGGACTCCACGCGCAGCGGGTGCGCAGCAAAAAAGGCCGCTCCGAGCGCAGCGGCGGCGACTCGCGCGCGTGCGACGCCCGCGCGGGCGAGCAGCTCGTCGAGCGCGAGGAACAGGAACAGCGCGCAGGCGGCGTGCAGCGCGAGGTTGGTCGCGTGGAACATGCGCGGATTCAGACCGGAGAGCTCATAGTCGAGCGCGCAGCTCATCCACGTGAGCGGCATGTAGTGACCGGCGTGGAAGCTCGTCCACATCCAGCGCAGGTGCTCGCCGTCGAGCCCACGGAAGCCCTCGTTCAGCGTGAAGTTGACGTCGTCATCCCACGCATGAAAAGGCTGAGACAGGGAGCTCCAAAACGGCAGCAGAGCCGAGACGAGGACCGCGAGAGCGCCGAGCCAGCGCAGACGCGCAGGGGCGCCGGACTCGACGTGGAGGACTTGGCTCATGCGACGAAGGAGCTTCTACACCGCACCGGAGGCCAGCGGCAAGCTTCGGCGCTCCACGGGGCGCTGGACGGGCGTTAGTCTCTGCCGCATGAAGCTCTCGCTCTCGGCTCTCCTCGCGCTCTTGTGCAGCTCCTGCGTCTCCGCCCCGTCGGCACTGCAGATCGAGGCACAGGCGTTCCTCGACCGCTACACGCAGACCTACGTGGAGCTCTACGCGGCCTCCAGCGAGGCGCAGTGGGCTTCGCAGACTCACATCGTCGAGGGCGATGACACCAATGCGAAGCGGACCCAAGCGGCCGAGGAGGCCACGGCTTCGTTCACCGGGTCGATCGAGAACATCGAAACCGCGCAGCGACTGCTCGCGCGACGCAGCGAGCTCGGGGAACTGCAGGTCAAGCAGCTCGAAGGCGTCCTGTTCCGCGCGGCGAGCGGTCCGCAGACCCAGCGCGAGCTCGTGCGCCGTCGCATCGCCGCGGAGACGGCGCAGGTCGAGAAGCTCTACGGCTTCACATTCCGGCTCGATGGCAAGGAGGTCTCGGCGAACGAGATCGACGGTGGACTCAAGTCGGAGGGCGACCTCGAGCGCCGCCGCGCGATTTGGGAGTGCTCGAAGGAGGTCGGCATCGGCCTGCGACCGGGACTCGAGGAGCTGCGCGGCCTGCGCAACGAGGTCGTGCGAACGCTCGGCTACAAGGACTACTTCTCGTACATGGTCAGCGAGTACGGCATGACCACGGAGGAGATGGCGGCCAAGATCGAAGAGATCAATCGCGAGCTGCGCCCGCTCTTCCGGGAGCTGCACACGTGGGCGCGCTATCGGCTCGCCGAGAAGTACGGCCAGCCGGTGCCCGAGCTGATCCCGGCTCACTGGCTGCCCAATCGGTGGGGACAGGATTGGTCGAGCCTCGTCGACGTGCAGGGCTTCGATCTCGACGCTGCGATGGCCAAGAAGTCGCCGGAGTGGCTGGTCGAGCAGTCCGAGCGCTTCTACACGAGCCTCGGGTTCGAGCCGCTGCCCAAGGTCTTCTGGGAGCGCTCCTCGCTGTATCCGCTCGCGCCCGACGCGGGCTACAAGAAGAACAACCACGCTTCGGCGTGGCACATGGACCTCGACCGCGACGTGCGCTCGCTGATGAGCGTCGAGTCCAACGCCGAGTGGTACGAGACCACGCACCACGAGCTCGGCCACATCTACTACTACCTGTGCTACACGAATCCACAGGTTCCGCCGCTCTTGCGCGAAGGCGCGAACCGCGCGTACCACGAGGCCGTCGGCTCGTTGATGGGCCTCGCGGCGATGCAACCGCGCTTCGTGAAGGCGATCGGGCTGGAGACGGGCGGCGCCGCAGCGGATCCGATGCAGCTCTTGCTGCGCGAGGCGCTGAACTACGTGGTGTTCATCCCGTGGTCGACGGGGACGATGTTCTCCTTCGAGAAGGAGCTCTACTACGACGAGCTCGATCCGCAGCGGTGGAACGCGCGCTGGTGGGAGCTCGCGGCCCGCTATCAGGGCATCGCTCCGCCGACCTTGCGCGGCGAGGAGTTCTGCGATGCGGCGACCAAGACTCACATCAACGATGACCCAGCGGGTTACTACGACTACGCGCTGAGTTTCGTGCTGCTATTCCAGCTCCACCAGCACATCGCGACCAAGATTCTGCGCCAAGACCCGCGCGACACGAACTACTACGGCTCGAAGGAGGTGGGGGAGTTCCTGCGCGGAATCCTCACCCCGGGCTCCAGCCGCGACTGGCGTGAGGTGCTGCGCGAGGCGACGGGCTCGGACCTCTCCGCGAAGGCAATGGTCGAGTACTTCGAGCCACTGCGACTGTGGCTCGTCGAGCAGAACCGCGGGCGTGTGTACACGCTCTCGGAGCTCTAGTTCCGCGAGAGGAAGATCTTTCCTGTTCGCCCCCGCTCCGAGCGGAGTAGGCTTCGGCGCAGGGAACCATGCAGTACGGCAAGAAGGTCGTCGTCGTCATGCCCGCGTACAACGCGGCGGCGACGCTCCAGCGCACCTGGGACGAGGTGATGGCGCAGGGCGTCGTCGATCTCGTCGTCGTGGTCGACGACGGCAGCCGTGACGAGACCGTGGCGATCGCCAAGACGCTCCCGAACACGGTCGTGCACGTCCATCCGCGCAACCGCGGCTACGGCGGCAACCAAAAGAGCTGCTATCGGATCGCGCTCGACGCCGGTGCGGACATCGTGATCATGGTCCACCCGGACTACCAGTACACGCCGATGCTGATTCCGGCGATGAGCTCGATGATCGCGAACGGTCTGTACGACTGCGTGCTCGGCTCGCGCATCTTGGGCGGTCGCGCGCTCGCGGGCGGGATGCCGATCTGGAAGTACGTCTCGAACCGCTTTCTGACGGCCGCGGAGAACCTGCTCCTCGGCGCGAAGGTCAGCGAATACCACACGGGCTATCGCGCGTTCTCGCGGCGCTTGCTGGAGCAGGTCGACACGTCGCCCAACAGCGAGGACTTCGTATTCGACAACCAGATGCTCGCGCAGATCGTGTGGCATGGCTTCACGATCGCCGAGGTGTCCTGTCCGACGAAGTACTTCCCCGAGGCGAGCTCGATCAACTTCGCGCGCAGCGTGAAGTACGGCCTCGGCTGCCTCGGCGTCGGGCTCTCTTATCGGCTCGCGCGCATGGGACTGCGCTCGTCGGTGCTCTTCCCTTCGCGCTGATCCGCGCGGGCCTCTAGGGTCAGCGCGCTTGCTTGGGGTTGCGCGGCAGAGGTTCGGGCAGGTTCGCGACGACATAGAGCAGTCCCGCGATGGCGCCGGAGCCGAGCGCGAGCTCGCGAGGATGCACCGCGTCGATCGTGTCGCGCTCACAGTGGTGGTGGTCGAAGTAGCGCTCGTCGTCGGGGCGGAAGCCGACGAGCGGAACGCCCGCGCGGGCGAGCGGCCCGATGTCGACGCCGCCGCCGCCCACGCGCAGCGCGTTCGCACTCGCCGTCTCGAGCAGCTCGACGATCGCGCGCAGGGACTCGAAGGTCGTCGGATTGGCGTCCGTGGCGAAGCCGCGCGGCGTGAAGCCGCCAGCGTCGGACTCCAAGGCGAGAACGTGGCGCTCGAGCTCGTCGGCGTGCGTGCGGTAGTAACTCTCCGCGCCTCGGGCACCGTTCTCTTCGTTCATGAAGAGCACCACGCGCAGCGTGCGTCTCATCGGCAGCTTGCTCGCGAGAATCAGGCGTGCGGCTTCCAGCGAGTGGACGCAGCCCGCGCCATCGTCGTGCGCTCCGTGTCCGACGTCCCAAGCGTCGAGGTGGCCGCCGACGACGAGGAGCTCGCCCGAGGGGTCGGAGCCGGGGATCTCGCCCACGACGTTGTGCGACAGGACATCCGGCAGGGTGCGGCAGGAGAGCTGAAGGTTCAGCGTCACACGCTCGCCGCGTGCGATCTCTACGGCGAGCTGGTCTGCCGCACGCGTGCTGATCGCCGCCGTCGGGATCGGGAGCACGTCGGCGTCGTAGCGCATCGCGCCGGTGTGGGGATGGTCGTCGAGAGCCATCGTCATCGAGCGCACGAGAGCCGCCCGCGCGCCGACGCGCGCAGCCTCGCTCGCGCCGCGGCTGCGCTGGTCGACGGCGCCGCCGTACGCTGCGAAGCAGTCGTGCTGCGCGGGGTCCATCGGACGATTGAAGAGCACGATCTTGCCGCGGACTTCGTTCTCTCGTTGGCGCAGCTCCTCGAAGCTCGTGACGACGACCACGTCCGCCGTGACGCCGCCGGGCATCGTCGCGATGCTTCCACCGAGGGCGAGCAGCGGAAAGCGCTCGGCGGGAAGTCCCGCGGAGTCGATGCGCCGCAGTGACTCGAGTTCGCCACGCTCCCAATGGGGGACCATCACAGGCTCGAGCCGCACGTTGGAGAGCCCTAGCTCGCGCATCGTGCGCTCGCCCCACTCGACGGCGCGCGCAGCCCCTTCGCTTCCCGAGAGTCGCTTCGGTGCGGTGCGGCAGAGGTCGGAGAGCAGCGCGTAGCTGCGTCCCTGCGACAGCGAGGCGCGCACGAGCGATTCGACGTCTCCGCGCCATTCCTCGGCGCTGAGCGCGGGTTGTCGCGGAGCTTCGGGCGTTGCCGCGGGAACCGGCCCGGCGCTCTGGCAGCCTGCCGATCCGAAAACGAGCGCGAGAAGAGGGGCGAGGCGCGCGAGGTTCATGGCGGGGGATCCTACAATCCGGGCCGCCCGCGAGCCCGATGAGCCAAGACGTCGAGATCCTGCACGAGGACGAGCACCTGCTCGTCGTTTCGAAGCCCTCAGGCTTGCTCTCGGTGCCGACCCCCGGCGCCGAGGGGCGCACGGTGCTCGACGCCGTGCGCGAGCGCGGCTACGTGGTCTCGCCCGTACACCGACTCGACCGCGAGGTTTCCGGCGCCCTGCTGCTCGCGCGCGACGCCGCGACGCGCACCGCGCTCGAAGCGCTGTTCCGCGAGCGCGCGCTCCGCAAGTTCTACTGGGCGCTCGTGCTCATGGGTCCCAAGCGCGACGAGGGCGTGATCAACTTTCCGATCCTCGAAGACGGCGCGCACGCGCGCGTCTCCGCGATGGGCAAGCCGGCGCGCACGCTGTACCGCGTGACGGAGCGCGGCATGGCGGCCAACGAAGTGGAGATCGAGCTCGTCACGGGGCGCTACAACCAGATCCGACTGCACTTCGCGCACTCGGGCTGGCCGCTCGTCGGGGACCGCAAGTACGGCAAGTTCAAGCAGGATCCGTTCCGCTTCCCGCGCGTCGCGCTGCACGCGCGGCGCTTGGAGCTGACGCATCCGAGCACGGGCCGTCCGCTCGTCGTCGGGGCACCGCTGCCCCCCGAGCTCGCCCAACTGCGAGAGCTCGTGTTTTCCGTGTCGCGCCACGCTCCGAAGAAACGCCGCACGCCTCCGCCAGAGAGCGGCGGCTAGTTCTTGGGTTCCGGCCCCGCGACGCGCCACTTCGCGGGATCGTCGCAGGCCATGTCGAAGCCCCGCGGGCCCTTCACGACGCGCCCCTTGACCCACAGGAAGTTCTGCACGAACTCCTCGTCGTCGCGCTTGTCGAGTCCGAGCGTCTCGTAGCGCACCACGTGCTCCTTGGCGAACTTCGCGCGGAACGCGGGCTGCTTGTCGCCGGTCCGGAAGAGCACCGTCACGCTGCCGTCGTCCTCGCGGAAGATGCGCTGGATCGAGCCAAAAATCTCGACGTCTTCCCCCTTGGCGGAGGTCGCGAGCGCGCGCTCGAGCTCGTGGGGCATGTCGGCCGCGGCGACGTGCGCGGCGTCCTTGCGGGCCGCCGTCCGGTAATTCTCGATCGCCTCCGCGCGCGCGTCCCACCACGGTAGGAGCTGCTCGTAGGGTCGCTTCGCGCTGCGCGCTCCCTCGGTCTTGGGCACGTTCACCTGCGGATCCCAGATACCGCGCTTGGCGTTGCGCGCGCGCGTCTGCGCGGCGACGAACAAGTCGTGGCACACGAGATCGTTGCCGTACTTGTTGAAGTACGGGCTCTTGCCGAGCTCGACGAGCAGCAGGTTGAAGTTGCGGCCGTCGGGCAAGATCAGGTGGCACAGGAGCCGTCCGTAGACGTCGCGCTCCTCACGGTCCGCCGCGAACTTGAGTCCGACCTTAGGCTTCTCACCCGGCTTGGCGAGCGCCGCGAAGAACTCCGCCGCCCACTGCGCGCAGTCCTCGCCGAACACGGTCGAGGGCTTGGTCGGATCCGTGCTGTTGGTGGCGAACTTCTCCTCCGTATCGACGCACGAGAGGCGCAGCTTCTCCAGCTTGCCGTTGCGCTGGATGTGGATCGTGTCGCCGTCGACGACCTTCTCGACGTCGAAGAGCTCGCTCGGGACCGTCGGCTTCCAACCCGAGTCCGCCGCGAGGTCCTTCGTCGGTGCGGTGGCGGGGGCTTGCGCGCAGGCCGGCGCCGGCGGGAGCAGCAGCGCGGCGAGGAGGGCCAGAGTCGAGGTGAAGGGCAGGGTGGCGCCGCGAGGGGCGCGGAGGACGGTTTGCTGCATGGGGCTTCGTCGGGTTGGGAGCGGCGTCATCTTCCCCCCGGCGCGCCTCGGAGTCGCGAGCTCTTTATCGAAATCCGCCGATCCGTAGGATCTCTCCCACCATGAGCGAGACGCCCCCCGGCGAAATCCCCACCGAGTCCGCCCCCGAACGACCCGCCGGAGGCCTCGTCCTGCGCGGCACTCCCGTCTGCGCCGGCCTCGCGCTGGGGCCGATCCACCGCAAGGACCACGACCTCGACAATGCGTCGCCGGAGCGCATCCCGCGCGACGGGATCGAGCGCGAGCTCAACCGCTTCCACAAGGCACTCGGCGATGCGCGCTCGCAGCTCGAGGACCTGAAGACCAAGCTCTCGGGCAAGGTTCCCGCGGAGGACGCGCGCATTCTCGACGTGCACGTCGCGTACCTGAAGGACTCGGTGTTCCACTCCGACGTCGAGAACCTGATCTTGAACGAGCAGCTATGTCTCGAAGCCGCGATCGCCAAGGTGATCGGCGACTTCGACCGCATCTTCAAGCTCGTGCAGAACGAGACGCTGCGCGAACGCGCCGTCGACTTGCGCGACGTGGGCATCCGCGTTTTGCGCCACCTCGAGCGTCCGACGGCGGACGAGGCCGTTGTTCCCCGAGCGAAGGACTACATCCTCGCGGCGAAGGAACTCTCGATCGTCGACATGTTCAACCTGCAGGGCGAGCACGTCCTCGGGATCCTCACGGAGGCGGGCGCGCTCACGAGCCATGCGGCGATTCTCGCGCGTTCGATGCGCATTCCGACCTTGACGGCGGTCGCGGGCTTGCTCGACACCGTTCGCGAGGGGGATTTCGCGATCGTCGACGCGAGCGAAGGTCTCGCGCGCATCAATCCCGACGAAGTGGTGCGCGCGCAGTACGGCGAGAGCAGCGTCGAGGCGCCCGTGCTCGACGACGGCGATGGCTGGAGCGCGAAGGATGCGCGCACGTCCGACGGAACTGCGGTCGCGCTGCTCGCGTCCTGCGGAAACCTGCCCGAGGTTCAGGCTGCACGCGCGCAGGGCGTGCAGGCGATCGGCGTGTATCGCACGGAACTCCTGTTCCTCGTAGACAAGGAAGGGCCGAGCGACGAGACGCTGGCCCAGCACTATTCGGCCGTGGTCTCCGCCGCCGGCGGCGCGCCCGTCACGTTCCGGCTCCTGCACGCGGATTCCGGCATGGGCCTCGCGTTCCTGCACGAGGCGCGCGAGGCGAACCCTGCGCTCGGACGCTCCGGCGTGCGCGCCCTGCTCTCGCGCGAGCTCGTTCTGCGGCGTCAGCTCGCAGCGATCCTGCGCGCGGGCGCCTCGGGCCCCGTCCGCATCGCACTGCCCTTCGTGACCGACTGCGGCGAGCTGCGGCGCGTGAAGGAGGTCCTGTTCGAAGAGAAGCTCGAGCTGCGCAAGCGCGGCCACGCGTTCGCGGACAAGCCGCAGATCGGCGTGGTGATCGAGCTCGCCGCGGCACTCTTGGGCGTGCGCGACCTCGCGCGCGAGTCCGACTTCTTGCTCGTCAATCTCGACTCACTCACGCAGCACGTGCTCGGAGTCGACCGCGAGAACTTGGAGCTGCGCGGTTGGTTCGAGGCACTGCACCCCGCGGTACTGCGCGCGGTCGAGACGCTGGTCGAGGTCGCTTCCGAGCTGCACAAGCCGCTCGGGGTGTTCGGGGTGACGGCGATGAGCCGCCACAACCTGCCGTTCTTGATTGGGTCCGGCGTGCGCGAGCTCTGCGCGGAGCCGTCCGAGCTGCGCTCGGTGGGAAACGTGCTCGACCGCACGGCGCTGAAGCAGGCCCAGACGGCGGCGAAGGCGCTGGTGGCAAGCTCCTGCCAAGCCGAGACCCTCTCTCTCGTCGAAGGCTGGAAGCACGGCTACGTGCGTTCCTGAGCGTTTTTCTAGGCGATTTCGATGCGCGCGCCCGCTGCCACCGCGGGCGTGCGCGCGGATGCCGGTCCGCCTCGGCGATCGAGCTCGAGGCGCATGGCCTCGGCGACGCGCGCGATGTCGTTGTGCGCAGCGAGCGCGAAGAGCGCCGAGCCGCTGCCGCTGATCGTCGCGATGAGCGCGCCGCTCTCGCGTGCTGCGGCGAGCGCGTCGGCTCCGCCCGGGATGTGCGGCAAGCGATAGGGGACGTGCAGTCGATCCTCGCAGCCCAGTCGCAGCAGATCGGCGTCGCCGCTGCGCAGGCCTTCGAGCAGCAGCGCGAGTCGGCGAGAATTCTCGACGGCGTCGCCGAGCAGCACGCTCTTCGGCAAGATCGAGCGCGCGAACGCTGTCTCGAGCGTCGTCGCAGGCCACGCGACGGCGTAGGCGAGCGACGCGTGCAGCGCGACGCGGACGATGCGCGTCGCTTCGCCGCGCACAGGAAGTGAGAGGACGCAGCCACCGAACAACGCGGGCGATACGTTGTCGGGATGGCCTTCGATCGCGAGCGCGAGCTCGAGCAAGTTTTCGCGCGTGACCTCGTGCGGCCCGACGCACGCGCCGAGCGTGAGTCCGGCGACGATCGCAGCAGCGGAGCTTCCCAGCCCACGGCGCGTCGGGATCTCGCTCTCGACACGCAGCTCGAAGAAGGTCCCGGATTCCGCGTGAGACGCGCGTAGGCCCGCATCGAGGCCGCGCAGCAGCAGGTTGTCCGCGCCCGTGGGCCACTGGCGCTCCTCTCCGGTGCCCAGCGTGAGCCGATGGGCCGAGAGGGAGACGTCGCGACGCGCCGTGACGCCGAGGGGCAGGTCGAGGGCGAGGCCGATCAGGTCGAAGCCGGGGCCCAGATTGGAGGTCGAGGCGGGCACGCGGGCCCGGAGGCTTCCCGAGGGCGGGAGTCGGAGGGTTTCCAACATGGCTGCAGATCGGAGCATCGGATCGAGCGTTCCGACCCGCAAGGCCGGAGCGGAGTGGGGGATCTGTGGAAAAATCGTGGAAGGAACCAGATCTGGCGGTTGAACCATGTTTCAACACCAGATAGTGTGGGCCCGTCGCGACCGGGTCGATTTTGACGCTCGTCCAAATCCCGGACGCCGACATCCAACCGCAGCCGTCCCTGGCAGGACAAGAGGCCGCGAACGTGATCGACGAGAAGGACCGTTTCTACTCCCGGCTCGCCACCATCCCTGGGATTCAGCCCATGCCGTCGCCGGCGCTCGGCTGGATCCTCCTGCGGGTGGAGCGCCCCAATGAGGTGGCCCGCAGGGTGACGCGCCGCCTCGACCCCGGCATCGTCAGCGTGCCCCGGCACGTCGACGGCACCGTGCGGGTCGTGATCAGCGATCCCAAGACCAACGAGCGCGTCCTGCGCGCCTTGAAGGAAGCTGTCGCCTGACCGGTGGGGCAGCCCGGTAGCGTTCGTCGGCCCGCGTGGCGGACGAGCACGGCCGCAGGACGCCCAGCCCCCGCGCACCCCTCGCTCGCGACAGCACGACCGCCCGTAGGTTCGGAGCGCGACTCCGAGCACCTCGGCGGATCTGCTGCGCACGCCGGTGCCGGCCTCCCAGGCTCCCTTGCGCGCTCTCGGAGCAGCCTCTCGCGGACGCGATCCGCAGGGCCTTCCGGACGCAGCGCTCGCGGTGCTGCAACACGACTGTGCGCCGAAGTGCTCGGCGCGGGCTTCCCGTCTGTCCGCATCGTGCGGATTTATCCACCAGTCTCCCCATGAGTCGCCGCGTTCGCCATCGCTTCACCGCTCGCACGGCCGACAAGTACGTGCTGTACCAGAAGGCGGTGCAGTCGCCGGACCCGGACTTGGCGCTCATTCGGCGCGTGTTCAAGGC
>JBIKYW010000384.1:0-3852 GCA_044355055.1 Planctomycetota bacterium
ACCGCACAGAACCACGAGCAGGTTTCCCGTCAGCGTCGCCCGCCGCTCGTCGTCGAGCTTCACGGTGTCCTTCTCGGAGAGCTTCTCTAGCGCCATCTCGACCATGCTGACCGCGCCTTCGACGATGAGCTTGCGCGCAGCGATGATCGCGCTCGCTTGCTGGCGCTGCAGCATCGCGGCTGCGATCTCCGGCGCGTAGGCGAGATGCGAGAGGCGTGCTTCGAGGACCTCGATGCCCGCGAGCGAGAGGCGCGACGCGAGCTCGGCTTGCAGCTCCTGCGCCACGATGTCCGCCGAGCCGCGCAGCGTCGTCGCAACATCGCCGACCTGACCGTCGTCGTAGGGATGGCGGCTCGCGACGAGACGCAGCGCACTTTCCGACTGCACGTCGACGAAGTGCTCGAACTGCTCGACGTCGAACAAGGCCTGCGCGGTGTCCTGCACCTGCCATACCACGACGGCCGCGATCTCGATCGGGTTGCCGAGCAAGTCGTTCACCTTCAGCTTCTCGCCGTTCAGGTTGTGCGCGCGCAGCGAGATGGCCTTCTTGCTCGTGAACGGGTTCGTCCACCAAAATCCCGCCGTCCGCACGGTGCCGCGGTAGCGCCCGAAGAGCACCAACGCGCGGCCGAGGTTGGGCTCGACCACGAAAAAGCCAGGCAGGCAGAGCACGAACACGACCAAGAGCGGCAGGCCGATGGCGAGGAACCAAGGCTCGCTCATCCGCGCACCGCTCACCAGCGCCGCGATCGCGCCCGCGAGCAACGCCAGCGTCACCGGCAACATCAAGTAGCCCGACAAGGGCGAAAACGCGACTTCTTTGGACGGGTTGCGAGCTTGCATGGGGTTCCTGCTCCGAGAGGTTCGAGTCCAGCCTAGTATCACCGTGATATCACATCCATACGCAAACCAGCGCGGAACCATTCAAGAAGATTCCCACAGCTCTCAGCGCGCAGTCCGCGAGTCTCGCTCGATTTGGTGCGAGCCCCAACGTGGGTCCCGTCAATCTCCCTCGACACCCAACGAGAACAAGCGGTCCACCCGCTCCATCGCCTCGAAGTGGTACTGCGCTCTGGTGAGCGCTGGCACGTTGAAACACGCCGACTCCGGACATGCATCAGAGAAGTCCTGTGGAAAGCCCTGATCCTTCGCAGAGGCGCAAACGTCCACCGACTTGGTCCTTCCGTAGCGGCGCGAAGGACAGCGGATCCGCCCAGCAGGAGTTCTCTGGCAGCCCGTGCGCCGGAGATGCTTCTTCGTGCTAGTGCGGACGTGTGGAATTGACACTGCGCCACAGAGCGACGCCGAAGACGCCGAGCGCGATGGCCATGCCGACGTGCACGATGCCGTAGACCGCGTGGCGCAGCGGGACGAGGCCGCCGAAGTAGGCGGCGTCGATGGCGTCGAAGTCGCGGGCGCCGAAACGCACGGAGAGCAGCGTGTGGTAGCCCTTGTAGAGCATGAGGGCGAGGGTCGCGCTCACGCACGGGAGGTAGCCGCGGGTGAGCCAACGGAGCGAGCGCACCGAGAGCTCCGCGCCACCGCTGCGATGCGCGAGGTCGAGCGCGGCCGCCAGAGCGAGCGGCATCAGCACGCCGGTCACGAGCATGTGTCCATGGACCAGCGCGAGCGACAGCACGGCCTCGAGCCGTGCGCCGGCCGCGATCTCGGCGTAGTCGAGCTTCTTTGACGACTCTTGGAACGCCACGCCCGACAGCAAACCGAGCGCGAGGAGCACGATCGAGTAACGGATCAGCGTGCGGATCGTCGAGCGATAGTGTTCAGGCAGCGCTGCGTTCATGCCTGGAGTGTGCCCGCGGCAGCGGCGGTTTCCAAGCCGCGCGAAGTCAGCTCCCGGCCGCGGCCGAGGGGGGCTTCGTCGCCGGCGTGGCGGCGGACCCATCGCGGCGGCGAATCGGAACCTGCACCTCGGACCATCTCCAGCTCGGATCGACGAAGGGCCCGTTGTAGACGAACATGCGCGGGTCCCCGGCGACCTCCCACTCGTCCTGCGTCTGAAGCCACTGGCGCAGCGTGTCCAGCTCGTTCGCCGTGTCGAAGAACCCCTTGGCGCCGATGCTCAGCACCGTGATCGGAGGTGCGTCTCGCACGACGATGTTGCCGTCCGTGCCCACGGGCCCAAGGTTCGGGGAGCGGTAGAGGAAGCTCATCGTCGACCCGCCCTCCTCCGCGGGCTCATCGCCCATGAAGTCCGTATACAGCCCCGGAAAGTCCATCTCGACGGGCGAAGTCATGGCGATTTCCCGCTTCTTGATGTGATTGAAGAGGGGGAAGAAGGCGCGCGTCATGCCCATTCCGGAGTCGTCGGACGAGCTCAGCTCCGCTCGGCGAACGGTCGGATAGTGCTTGATGTCGATCGCGCCGGGGGGAGTCGGTTCGGGATAGCCCACGGGAAGCGGAGACTCGATCCTCGCCTTCCCCCAGCGGTACTCACCGTCGACCACCTCGATCGTGAGCGTGCGCTCGCCACCGACGCGCTGAACCAGAGTGGGCGTGCGGACTGCGCCGAGACCCACTTCTGCCGCCACGTTCTTCGCACCCTGCGCCTGCGGCAGCGCCTCGGGCGCCGGACTTGCCTGCGGCTCGGCCTTCACCGCGGGCGTTGCCTGCGGCGGCACTTCGGGCTCAGAGCCTGCGCTGACACTCGGCACTGCCGGAAGCTCTGCCTCCGGAGCGCGGGAACTTGAGTCCGCGGCGCAAGCCGCGAGTGCCACTGAGAGGAGCAAGGGCGAGGAGACAAGGAATGTGTTGCGCATGTCGATAACTTCGAAGGCGATCGACGCATGGATTCGGCGAAGGGACCGCTCGCACGCCCTCGACATGACCTGCGCAGCTTGAATCCGACCAAACCGGGGGTGCGGAAACAGCTGGGACTCTCATGCGCCCCGCACTCCTCACGCTCTTCCTGCTCACGGCCTGCGCCGCGGAGCCCCATGCCACCACCGCCATGTCTCGAAGCACCCTGTTCGACTTCTCGGATCCTGCGGCGGCTCGTGTGTGGCGCAACGTGGACGACGTCGTGATGGGCGGCGTTTCGTCGAGTCGCTTCGAGCAGCGCGACGGCCACGCGTGCTTCACGGGCACGGTCTCGCTGGAGAACAACGGCGGCTTCGCGTCGGTGCGCTGCACGCCCGAGGGGCTCGACCTGCGCGGCACGGACGCGATGGAGCTCGACCTTCAAGGCGACGGCCACACCTACAAGCTGAGCGTGCGCCTCGACGGCGACTTCGACGGAGTGAGCTACCAGACGAACTTCACGCCGCGCGCGGGGGAGCGCTCGACGGTGCGCATCGCGTTCTCCGAGCTCGTGCCCATGTGGCGTGGCCGCCGCGTCCCCGACGCGTCTCCCTTCGATCCCGCGCGCGCTGCCCAGCTCGGTCTCGTGATCGGCGACAAGCAGTCCGGCCCGTTCGAGCTACGGCTCTTCTCGATGCACGCGAGTCGATCCGGAAACCGCTAGCTGCGGGATAGGATCGCGGCATGTCGAAACATGTCGTAAGAGCGCTCCTTCTCTGGCTCTGCTTCGCTTGCGCCGTCACGCCGAACGGCGTGCGCTCACCGGAAGCCGCTGCGCAGGCGACAACTTCGGGTGAGTGGCTGGCGGCGGCGCGGCATGAAGTCGATCTGACACGTTCGGGTGACACCATCCGCGCCGGAATGCTCGCCGCGTTGGAAGGCGCGACGGTGGTCGGCATCGGAGAAGCGTCGCACGGGACGCACGAAGACGTGCTCATGAAGAGTCAAATTGTCCTGGAGCTCTTCGACGCGGACAGGATCGACACGCTCTACCTCGAAGCCAACCGAGAAGGGGTCGAGCAGCTCGCGCGTGTG
>JBIKYW010000385.1:0-3850 GCA_044355055.1 Planctomycetota bacterium
GCCGAGCACGACCTTCCACGGCCCCGCACCGAGCTTGGTCTCGCCACGGCGGTGGAGCGCGAGCAGTCCGCCCCCGATGCGGCGCCGCGTGCGCGCCTCCAAGGCCTCGACGTAGTCCTCGGGACGACGCGGAGTCGACTGCGGTCGTGCGCGCTTCATGACTCGCTGCCTTTCTCGTCTTCATGTTCCGCGCGCAGTCGCGCGAGCTCCCGCGCATCCGCCGCACGGATCCACATCTGGAGTGCCGAGAGCAGCGCGACGAAGAGCAACGCCCCTCCTGCGAGCTCCCCCAACCACGGCGCACGCTCGAACACCGCGCGCGCACCGCCCAAGACGCCGCGCGCGAAGGACACGCCGGCGAGCACCGCGACCGTCATTCCGAAGGCGATGATGGGCAAAGCCCAGAGCGCCTGCAGGATCCGTCGTCGCAGCGCGAGCCGCGTGCGCTCCGCGCGCAGCCGCAGCCACCTCGCGAGCTCGAGCCCCAAGGCCCCGAGCTCGGCGAGCAGAGGCTCTTCCGTCGGCGGAGACTGCGAGTGCGCGCCCTCACGCGCACCCATCTCGCCGCCGGGGCGCTCCTCCATTCGAGGTGACTCGTGCTGGATCACGGGCACCACCTAGCGGCGACCCGCGAAGTAACCGATCAGGAGTCCGACGCCGACGCCGACGCCCGCTGCGATCGCGACCGAGCGCACCGGGTGCTCCTTCACATAGCCCTCGAACTCGCCTTCGAGCTCGATGGCGCGCTCCTTGCTGCGCTGGTACAGACCCTTCGCGCGCGAAGTGACCTCGTCGACGCGCTCGCCCAAGGTCGCGCTCTCGACCGTCCCGCGGACATTGATGTTCTTCTCGGTGATTGTCGTCATGACTGTGTTCCTCGTGGCATGTCGCTTCCGGCGCACGCAGCGCACCCCGCATCCGGCGGAGATCCGCGTCGCGCGCGACGGCGCAGCGAACACGGTCGCTTAGCCCTGCGCGTCCTACGCTTCAGCGACGCGTCGTTCGTAGCGCGCGCAATCGAGAGTGCGCAGCACCGACGAGAGAACTACGACTCGACGACCGCGATCGGAGAGCCGCTCGACCAGGCAGCAGCCTGCAGCAGGGCGACGATCAAGTTGCGCGGCGAAGCGATACCCTTGCCCGCGATGTCGAACGCGGTGCCGTGCGCAGGGCTCACGCGCAGGAAGCTCAGACCCGCGATCACCGTCAAGCCCTGCTCCGGCAGGTGCAGCTTCACGGGAATGAAGGCCTGATCGTGGTAGAGCGCCAGCACGCCGTCGTAGCGGCCCTGCGAAGCCTGCAGGAACACGGTGTCGGGCGAGAGCGGCCCGCTGACGTCGACTCCGCGCGCGCGCGCTGCCTCGACCGCGGGCTCCAAGAGGTCCATGTCTTCGCGGCCGAGCACTCCGCGCTCGCCCGCATGGGGATTGAGACCCGCGAGCGCGAGGTGCGGTCGCGCGAAGCCCCACGCGCGCAGCGTCTCGTCGAACAAAAGCAGATGGTCGAGCACGCGCTCGGTCGTCACGAGTTCGAGCGCGGCGCGCAGCGGCAAGTGCCGCGAGAGCTGCAGCACGCGCAGCTTCCCAGCGACCGCCATCATCTGAAAGCGCGTCGCGCCGTCCCAGCGTCCGAGAAGCTCCGTCTGCCCCTCGACCTTCTCACCGGCCGCATGCAGAGCTTCCTTCGAGACCGGCCCCGTCACGAGCGCGTCCACGCGCTTGGCGCGCGCGAGCTCGACTCCGCAGCGCAGTGCGTCGAGCGCAGCGCGACCGCAGCTCGCTTGGACCTTGCCGAGCTCGAAGCGCTCGGGTCCGCCGCTGTCGATCCACACGACGCCCTCCTGCGAGCCGAGTGCTCCATCGGCCTGCGCAAGCGGAATCGTCGGCGGCCGCAGCGAGCCGGGCCCGATGACGACCAGCTCCATCGCCGCACGCACGCGCGCATCGCTCCACGCCGCCAGCGCGATCTCCGGGCCGATTCCGGCCGGATCGCCGAGCGTGAGAGCCAGTCGCGGTCGCTGCGTCGCCGTCATGGGCGCGAGTGTAGCGTCCCGACCGCGCGACGCTCACGAGTGCGGAGCCGCCGGTCGCGCTTCGACCTGATCGAGCCAGCGCAAGACCTGCGCGAGCACCTCGCAAGCTTCCATGTCGAGCTCGTCGTCCACGTCGCAGGCCGACAGCAGTGCGAGCGTGTCGTCGCCGCCTTCGAGCGGCAACTCGGCCTCCGCTGCGAGCCGCCGCGCCTCGACGATCGCCTCATCGACGGCCTGCGCCACCAACGCGGGCGCGCGCGACGCGTCCACGTCCGGCGAAGCATTCCGTTCGTAGCGCGCGTCGGCGTTCATACTGCGATGTCCAGTACGTTGTGGTCGGAGAGATACGCCAGCGCGCGCACGGGGTCGACGCTGGAGCCCGCATCACCGCGAGCGAGCGCAGCCGAGACGCGCACGCTTCGTCCGTCGCGCTCGAGCAACCGTTCGAGATCCGCGAGGCGACAGCGCAGAATCTCCAACGCACTCTCGCTCGGCGCGACGACGCGCAAGGCGAGCTGCGAGGGCCCGAGGAGCGTGTCGACTTGCACGACGCCGAGCCCGCGCAGCTCCCGCGCGAGCGCGAAGCGGCGCGAGATCGGGCTTCCCGCCGCCGCATCGAGAGCGCGAAACGCCGCGCGATGCACGAAGAGATGCGCCGTGTCCCAGCCGTCGCCGCTGCGCACAGGCAGGCTCCAGTGCGAGGGCAGGTGCGCGGCCTGTCGGGCGACATTGATCCACTGCTCTGCCTCGATCGCAGCAAGCGCGCGCTCCACCGCTTTTCGGGTGGGACCGCGCTCGAGCTCGGCGCGAGCTCGCAACAGCTCGCACTTCAAGTCTCCCGCGAGAACTCCGATCGTCTCGAGCGTGCGGGTCGTCGCGCTCGGAGCAGCCTCGCAGAGACAACGTGCCAGTGCTTCGCGAATGGGGCGAGGCAGCGTGTCGAGCTCGAACGCCCGCAGCGAGCGAAAGAGATCCTCGCGCTGAAGCGATGCCGGCAGGCGCAGGAACGCACGTTCCATGAGCACGCCCAAGCTCGTGGGGCGCGCACGATCTCGCGACTCCCCCGCGGCGAGTTCGGCGCGCAGAGCTTGGCGCAGCGCGTCCGCGAACGGCTCCGCGTCGGCCCCACCGACCCAGTCGGAGACGAGCGCCGCCGCAAGCTCCTCTGCGAGCTCCTCGGTGCGCGAGCCCAGCGCCCGAACGCCCTGCGCGAGCCAGCGCGCCTCGTAGCATTGTCCGCTCGCTCTCAGGGCCGCCGCGAGCGCCGCACCAGAATCGGTGGGCGAGAACGTCGCTCGCGCGATCCCTCGACGCAGCCGTTCGTGCGCGTCGCGCTGCATCCCATGCGTCGGCTTGCGCAGCTCACGCTCCAGCGCGTCGAGCACGAGCCCCAGCGGAGCTTCGGCTCCGAGCGCGGCGCGCAAGGTCGACAGCAGGGCCGACTCGTCCGCCGATTGCCCCGCCAACGCGCGCAGCTCCGTGCCCGCACCCTGTCCGTGCAGCTCGAATAGATAGCGTCGGCCCGGCTCCAAGCCCGCCGCGCTCGTCGCGTGGACGCGCTCGCGCCCCACACCGACCACCAGCGAGCCTCCCGTGCCGACCGAGATCACCTCGCCAGCGACGACGCGCCCCTGACGCAGCGCTGCGCCCGGATCGCTGGCCGCCGCCCCGCGGGGACGGCTGCCCTGCAGGAAGACAGGGTCCATCGTCTGCGGTTGTCGGAGCCCCTCGCCTCGGGTTGAGCGCGAGCGCCCACTTCCCCCCCACCGACGGCAGCCGGATGGAAAAAAAGACGCGCCCGGCTCGCGGTGAGCCGGG
>JBIKYW010000387.1:0-3838 GCA_044355055.1 Planctomycetota bacterium
CGCCGACCGCAACGCGGTCGCGTGCCCCGTCAACTGGAAGCCCGGCGACAAAGTCATCGTGCCACCGCCCAAGAACGAGGCCGAGCTCTCCGAGCGCGACAGCCACACCGACTACGAGAAGCTCGACTTCTACCTGCGCCGCCGCTCGCTGTAGCCCCCGTGGCCAGCGAACCGCGCGTCACTCGAGCAGCGCGATGCGCGGGTCGAGGTCTTCGGGGGCGAAGCTCTGCCCTTGGGCGAGGGCCTCGCAGGCGCGCAGGGCGACTTGGGTGACCCACTCGCGGCCGACGCGCGGCTGCGGGCCGATGGCGACGGTCTTGTCGAACCACTCGCGCGCCCGGACGGGGTTGCGACGGTGGATGAGCTCGAGCACGCCGAGGTTCTGGTGCGCATCGCCCCAGGCCTCGACCAGCAGGTCGAGCGCTTGCGCGGGCAGCTCGCCGGAGTCCTTTTGCCGCGCGCCGGCCTCGACAGCGGCGAGGAGCAGGCGCTCGGCCTCGTCGACGCGCGAAGGGAAGTGGTAGACGAGGATCAGCGCGGCGTCGTTCAACACGCGCACGTCTTGCGGCGCGAGCGAGGCGGCGGCGAGGTAGGCATCGCGGCTCGCGGCGAGCACGTCGCGGGCCTGGGCGAAGGTGCGCTCGGCGAGAGCGAGCTCGAGGTCGCGCACGGCGGAGTCGCGCGCGGCCGCGGCGAGCGCGCGGTGCTCCCGCGAGGCGGTCACGAGGCCGACGCCCCACTCGCGATGGAAGAAGCCGGCGTTGTTGGCGAAGTCCGCGTCGGCGGGGCGGTAGGCGTGCAGGAAGGCGTAGATGCGCGCGGCCTTCGACGCGGCGCCGACCTCGAAGCCACCGAGGGAATCGGCCGCGCCGCGCAGCCAGCGGTCGGCGACGAACTGCAGGCCCTCGACGCCGGAGCGCAGGCGACCCTCGAGCCGCCACTCGAGACCGCCGGGAAAGAGTTCCTCCATCGAGCGGAACATGCGCTCGGCGGCGTCGAGCTCGCCGGCGTGGAAGCGCGTCCAGCCTGCGCCGGCGCGGCACATGACCTCGAAGCCCGTGCAGGCGCTCGCGTAGCTCGCCTCGAGCTCGCGGCAGCGGCGGTAGAACGACTCCGCGCGCTCGAAGCGCGCTCCGGCGCCGGGATCGGTCGCGACGACCGGCACCGCGAGCTCGAACAGCTCCTGCGCGGCGAACCAGTGCGGCAGCGCGGCGTCGGGCTGGCGCGCGCACAGGCTCGCGTAGAACGACGCGACGCTCTCGGGGCCCTCGAGCGAACGCATCAGCGCGACGAGGCGCGCGTGCAGCGGCTCATTGGCGCGGTCGAGCTCGACCGCGCGCGCGAGCAGCTCGAGCGCACCATCGTTGCGCCCCTCCCACTGGTAGAGGTTTGCGAGCTGCACCGGCGGCCACGGATCCTGCGGCGCGGCATCGAGCGCGCGCAGGAGCAGCGCCTCGGTCTCGGCGAAGAGCTCCGGAGCCGGCTCACCGGCCTGGCGACGCGCGATGTACGCGTCGAAGCACGCCTCGCTCGCGATGCGCAGCTCCGTCGCGCTCGGCTGCATCTGCGCAGCGAGCCCGCGGCGCGCGAAGTCGAGCGCGAGGTCGCCCTTGAGCACGCCGCGCGCCGCCCGGCTCGCGCCGAACAGGGCCTGCGGTCCAGCGCCGAGCTCCAGCGCGCGCTGCCAGGCGGCGAGCGAGTCCTCGAGGAAGTTCGCGTCCCCGCGCACGGTGGAAGCCTCGAGCAGAGCCTCGGCGCGCAGCTGCCACGCCGCGAGCGACTTGGGTGAGAGAACGAGCGCATCGTCGATCGTGACGAGCGCGTCGAGGGAGGCGCCGGAGTCGAGTTCCGTGCGCGCGCGCTCGAGCAGGGGTGCGAGACCCTCCGGCTCGGACGGCGCGGCGGAACGACAGGCGGCGAGCAGGACGAGCAGCGCGAGAGACAGGGTTCGTCGCATGGGGGGCTACCTCTGCGCACTCTACCCGCGTCGCGCGGCGCGGCCACACCGGGCGTCGCGAGCCTGCGCGCATTACCATGGGGCCGTGCGGCTCGCCCGCGCATCGATGCCCTTCCCGAGTTCTGCGCCCCACCCCATGCGACACATCCTCCTCCTGCTCGTCGCGCTGCTCGCCCCCGCGTGCGCCGGCCTCTCCGGCAAGCGCATCGACGTCGAGCGGCCTTCGGCCGGGACCGGCCCGCGCGTGCTCGGCGTGATCGCGCACCCCGATGACGAGCTCGCGTTCGGCGCCACGCTCTACCGGCTCTCGCACCAGCTCGGCGCGACGTGCGACCTGCTCGTGATCACCAACGGCGAGGGCGGCTTCAAGTACGCGACGCTGGCGGAGCCGCTGTACGGAGCGGCGCTGTCCGACGAGGCGACCGGGCGCGCGCTCTTGCCCGCGATTCGCCAGCGCGAGCTGCGCGAGTCGGCGCACATCCTCGGCGTCGCCTCGATCACGTTCCTCGGCGAGCGCGACCACCGCTACACGCAGGACCTCGACGAGGTGCTCGGGCCCGACGCGACCGCCTGGAACCTGCCGCGCGTGCGGCGTGCGCTCGCGAGCGCGCTGGACAAGGGTTCCTACGACTACGTGCTCGCGCTCGCGCCCCGCGAGGAGTCGCACGCGCACCACAAGGCGGCGACCGCCCTCGCGGCCGAGGCCGTGCTCGCTGTCCCCGCGGAGCGGCGCCCCGTGATGCTGGTCTCGAGCGTGCGCTCCGCCTCCGATCCCCTGACGCTCGTCTATGCGCCGGAGAGCGGCGCGAAGGCGGGCCCGTTCCTGTGCGACCGACGCGAGAAGCTCGGCCATCAGGACAAGCTCGACTACGGCATCGTCGTCAACTGGGCCATCGCGGCGCACAAGTCGCAGGGCTCGATGCAGCTCTACATGGGGCGCGGCGATCGCGAGGAGTTCCTGCTGTTCGGCGACCGCAGCGCCCAGGCCTCGCTGCGCGCGGAGGCCTTGTTCACGCGCCTGCGCGAGGCGCAGCCGCCGGTGCGCGAGTACAGCGAGAGCGCGGGCACCAACTACGAGTCCCTGCCTTGAGCCAGACCACCGGTCGCCTGCGCTCGCTCGACGCGCTGCGCGGCTTCGACATGCTCTGGATCGCCGGCGGCGGCGCGATGCTGCAGGCGTGGGCCGACTCGAACGACTGGGCGTGGCTCGACGCGGCGCGCGCGCAGACCGAGCACGTCGAGTGGAACGGCTTCACGTTCTGGGACCTGATCTTCCCGCTGTTCCTGTTCCTCGCGGGCGTCTCGCTGCCGCTGAGCCTCGCGCGCCGTCGCGCGGAGGGCGCGAGCGATGCGGAGCTGGCGCGGCACTCGCTGCGCCGCGGGCTCACGCTCGTGCTGCTCGGGCTCATCTACAGCGGGCTGCTCAAGTTCGACTTCGCCACGCTGCGCTGTGCCAGCGTGCTCGGGCGCATCGGTCTGGCGTGGATGCTCGCGGCGTGGATCGTGCTCGCCACGAGGACCACGCGCGCGCGCGTCGGCTGGGTCGTCGGCATTCTCGTGGGCTACTGGGCCGCGCTCACGCTCATCCCGGTGCCCGGGTTCGGCGCCGCGAACCTCGAGCCGGGCACGAACCTCGTCGACTGGTTCGACCAGCGCTTCCTCCCCGGACGCCTCTACCGCGACGTGCGCGACCCCGAGGGCCTGCTCGCGACGATCCCCGCGGTCGCGACGGCGCTGTGCGGCGCGCTCGCGGGAGAGTGGCTGCAGCGACGCGACCTCGAGCCCGCACGGCGCGTCAGCGGGCTCGCGGCGGGCGCGCTCGGCTGCCTCGCGCTCGGCGCGCTGTGGGCCCTCGTGTTCCCGCTCAACAAGAACCTCTGG
>JBIKYW010000388.1:0-3822 GCA_044355055.1 Planctomycetota bacterium
GGTCGCCCTACAAGTCGTGACCATCGGCCAGCGCGCCAGCGACGTCGCGCGCGATTGGTTTGCCGCCGACCGCTATCAGGACTACCTGCACCTGCACGGTCTCTCCGTCGAAGCCGCCGAGGCCCTTGCGGAGTACATCCACGGCCAGATCCGCGCCGAGCTCGGCCTCTCCGCCGACGACGCCCGCGACATGCGCGAGCTCTTCAAGCAAGGCTACCGCGG
The DNA here is from genome assembly GCA_044355055.1 of Planctomycetota bacterium. Classification (GTDB taxonomy): domain Bacteria; phylum Planctomycetota; class UBA1135; order UBA1135; genus F1-120-MAGs118. The sequence continues at coordinate 223 of JBIKYW010000388.1, forward strand.
CTCGCGCTTCTCCTTCGGCTACCCCGCCTGCCCCAATCTCGCCGACCAAGAGCAGCTCCTCGACCTCCTCCAAGCCCACAAGCTCGGCCTCACCCTCACCGACGAGTTCCAGCTCGACCCCGAACAATCCACCTCCGCCCTCGTCTGCCACCACCCCAGCGCCAAGTACTTCACGATCTAGTCGCCACGGCGACGACGACAGGGTGGCCGCGTCTTCGGCGCTCAGCGCGAAGAAAAGGTGAAGACCTCGAGGCGGTGGCCGCCCATGGAGAGGGGGCCGCGGTTGGCGCGGGAGGCGTTGCGGGTGGCGCTCCAGAAGCCGATGCCGATGGAGTGGGCGGAGGAGAGTTGTTGGAGGGGGAGCTCGGAGGACGCGATCTGCAGGACGCGGGCGGGTGAGCCTGGTGTCGGCGGCGCGATGAACTCGGCATCGCGGAAGGTGAGGTGGCGTTGGATTAGGCCTTGGGCGTCGGTGACGTGGCAGAACAGCTTGCGAGCGGCGGTGGGCAGCGGCTCGTAGACAACGTCGAGCTTGAACTTCGAGCCTTCGATGCGTGCGTCAACGGCGACGACGATGGCCTCTTCGGCGAACACGATGTCGCGCAGGTGCGGCGGCGCGGCGCGCAGGCGCTCGGCGGCGTAGAGAGCGCGCGCCTCCGCGACCGAGAGTTGCGCGATCCACGGACAAAGGAAGAGCGTCGCGATGGAGACCATGACGGGCACGTTGCGCCAGCTCGCCACGGACGACAGCAACGTCTGGCGCAGCTTGCCCTTCCAACGTCCGTCCCAGGCCGCGAGGAGAAGCTCGCGCGCCGGGCGCTCGATCGCGTAGTGGAGCAAGGTGGCGGCAGCGAGGCTGGCTGCGAGAGCGAGCGCGAAGGCGAGGCCCCACTTGCCGTCCGCGGCGAGGCCCGCTTGGGCCGTCAGCATCAGGATCATCGAGTGGACCATGTAAAACGCAAAGCTCACCTCGCCGAGGAAGACCGCGGCACGACGGGAGAACACCCACGCGAAGAGCCCGCGGGAACGCGCAAACCACAGGACGAGAAAGGCAAAAGGCAGGGCGAAGCCCGGACCTTTCGGCAGGTACATCTGAAATACGGGCGCGGTATCCGGAGCGATCAGATGGCGGATCCAGTTCGCCGGACCGAGGAAGCAGAATGTCAGGGTCACCAGGCCGAAGGCCGCGAGCTCGATCGCTGTATCCCGGATCGGTGCGAATCCGGACTCCGGGAGTGTGGCCCAGCGCGCCGCGAGGCGCGCCGTAGCGATGCCCGTGGCAAATTCCAGCAAGCGCAGCGGCGGTGCGAAGTGAATTACGGTCGACACGATCGGAAGCCCCTTGGGATGGAGTCCGACGCTCCACTGCCCGAGCGCGAGAATGCCGAGAGTGCCCAGCAGGATGGCGGCGTAGACGCGCACGAAGCGACGGTCGTCGAGCAGGCAGAGGAACGGAAAGACTGCGTAGAAAAAGGCCTCGGCCGAGATGCTCCACGCGACCCCGTTGAAGCCGAGAATCTCCTCGACGTTCGTCCCCCACGTCTGCGTCAGCGTGATCTGCGAAAAAAGTCGCACGAGCTCGTCCGCGCCAGTCGGCGGGTTGCTCCAGCGAAACAGGAGCAAGAACAGGAAAAGGCAGGCGATGTGCAGCGGCCATACGCGAGCGAAGCGAGCGACGAGAAACCGTGGGATACCCGAGGATTTCAACTGGTTCCCGTAGACGTGCATCAGAATGAAGCCTGAGAGCACGAAGAAGAATCCCACGGCAAATCCACCCAGCGGGCCGAGGTTCCACGAGTCGATCGAGAGTCGCTCTCGGGCGTGATGCAGAAAGACACAGAATGCGGCGACGAAACGGAGTCCCGTCAGCGCATCCAGCATGCGAGGCTGGGTGCTGGTATTCATGGCGAGCAGGCGAGCGGCGCAGAGCCCCCGTGGACGAGTCTCGCGCGCAAGTTTGGGAAGTGGGGCGAGAGAGAGTAGGGCTCGCAGACGCCGATGCCACAGAAAAGAAGGTGCGTGCCTCGCGCTTCACGCAAGGTTCTTGGCGGATTCCCACCGGTGGAGTGGACCAGTGCTTCGTCACGAAGGTCCGCTGTGCAGCGCTCCCACTCCAGCGGTGCTTCGAATCACACTTGCGTCGTGGCCTGGCCCCCAAGCCCCTCGGCTTGCGTTCGAATCATTCGTCAATTCCGGACAGAAATCTTCGCACTCGCGCGGCGGGGTAGACAGTCCCTCGTACGCACTCCGCTGCCTCGCGCTGGGACCGCGCAGCTTCGCAGCTCGCGAAGTCGCACAAGCCCACGGTGCGACCACTCCGGTCGACGAAGAAGCACCTTCGGATTCCGGTCTGGGAGCTCCGCGCTCGCGACTTCGAACGGCCAAGCTCGCGCGCGAAGATCGTCCTGTCGCACGAGCGCGGCCTAGTTCCGCGTGCCGCTGGGACTCCTTGCATCACGCTGCGCGGGCTCGGATTGCGCACGAATCACTCTTCGATTCTGGACAGAGAGCCGCGCACTGGCGTGGCGGTACGGAAAATCCACCGCACGCGCTGTGTTGTCTCCCGCTTCGGCGGCGCAGCGTCGCAACTCGCGAAGTCGCACAGGCCCCACGGTGCGGCCGCTCCGGTCGACGACGAAGCACCTTCGGATTCCGGACAGGGAGCTCCGCGCTCGCGACTTGGAACGGCCGAGGTTGCGCGCGGCTGCATCGCAAACCTGCGGTCTTTGGGGCCCGATTTCGCCAAGGCGCGGCCATCCGGCGCGGCGGACTCAGGGCGGGTGCTAGTGTGTGCCCATGCTGACGTTCGCAAGCTCCCTTCTCGTCGCGCTTCCCCTGCTGCAGTCCACGCCGTCGCCGAGCGAGAGCTCGCCCGTGCTCGCCGAGTGGGCGGGCGACCGCGACGCGCGCATGGCGTGGTGGCGCGAGGCCCGCTTGGGGATGTTCGTGCACTTCGGCCTGTACTCGGGCGCGGGCGGCGCGTGGGACGGCAAGGTGTACCCGCAGCACTACGCGGAGTGGATCCAGCACTGGGCCGCGGTTCCCTGCGCGGAGTACGCGCAAGAGATGAAGCCGCTCTTCCGACCCGAGCCGGGATTCGCAGAGGCGTGGGCGAAACTGGCTGCGGAAGCGGGCATGCGCTACGCCGTGATGACGTCGAAGCACCACGACGGCTTCACGCTCTTCAATTCGAACGAGCCCTACTCGCGCACCAATCCGATCACGCAGGGAACGAACATCTCGCCCGAGGGCCGCGACGTGGCGCGCGAGTTCGCCGACGCGATGCGCGGGCAGGGCATTCGCCCGGGCTTCTACTACTCGCTGCTCGACTGGCAGCACCCCGACGCCTACGAGATGGCGTTGCCGGGCTATCCGAAGGATGGCCATACGCGCGATCACGCAAAGTACAAGGCCTACGTGCGCGCGCACGTGAGCGAGCTGCTCACGGGCTACGGACCGCTCTCGACCCTTTGGTTCGACTACTCGGACGAGGCGCGACAGGGCGAGGCGTGGGGCGCGTCGGACTTGCTCACGCTCCTGCGCGCGAAGCAACCGCAGATCCTCGTGAACAATCGGCTCTACCTAGGGCTCGAGAATCGC
>JBIKYW010000389.1:0-3820 GCA_044355055.1 Planctomycetota bacterium
CGGGCCGCGCATGGGCGCGACGCGCTCGGGCGATGCAGCCGCGGCCTATGTCGCAGCCGCCTTTGCGGAGCTGGGCCTCGAGGTGCAAGTCGTCGAGACGCCAGAGCGCAGCGCGTGGCAGCCCCTCGCGTGGAAGCTGAGCGCGCAGCGCCTCGGCAGCGACGAACCGGCCCACGCACTCGAGCGCGCTTGGCCGTGGCAGAACTCCCCCGACGCGAAGGGCAGCGCCGAGCTCGCTTTGGAATCGCAGAGCGGCCTAGCATGGCTCACCGAGCGCGCGGGCCGCGGCGCGAGTGGCGCGGCGGTGATCCTCGCGACGCGCCCGACCAACGCAGACGGCAGCTGGCCGGTGCCGGGACGGCTGCGCGACGGCGCGGCCCAGCCCTGCTTCGGCATCTCGAAGGACGACGACCAGCTCCTGCGCCGCTGGCTCGATGCGGGCGCCAAGGTGCGCATCGACTACGAGCTCGACGGCGAAGCTCGCCAAGCACCCGTTCGCACGGTTGTCGCGCGACTCCCCGGACGCGCGGGCGGCGCGGCGTGGAAGGCGCCGTATTTCCTCTTCTGCGCCCACGGCGACGCGGACTCTGGCGGTCCGGGTGCCGACGACAACGCGAGCGGCGTCGCCACCGTGCTCGAGATCGCGAGCGCTTGGAAGCGCGCGATCGACTCGGGCAGTCCCGCGCCCGCGCGCGAAGTCCGCTTCGCGATTTGGGGCAGCGAGATCGACTCGACGCGGCACTACTTGGAAACGCGCGTGCCGCAGGACGGCGAGCTGCTCGGCGTGATCAACTACGACCAAGCGGGCTTCGGCAGCGGCGCCGACCAAGTGAACATCGAGCCCGACGACCTCGAAGGCAACGCGGCGCTCGTGCGCACGTTGCTCGCCGTTCTCGCGGAGCGAGCGCCGAAGGACGCGACGACGCCGGGCGAATTCCCCGCGCGCTACGCGACCAATCGCAGCCTCGGCGGAACCGACAGCTACGTGTTCAGCGGGTCCGAGCTCTTCAAGTCGAAGCAGCTCCCCTCGGTCAGCGTGTTCTCGAGCGCGTGGGGTGCCGCGGGCGAGCACAAGCGCACGGCGGGCATGCCGGGCGAGTCGTGGCGCGAGCGCGACAAGGTGTCGGTCGACTACGACCTGTACTACCACTCCGCGGGTGATCGACCCGAGAACACGACGGACAAGGAGCCGTGGAACATGGTGTGGTGCGCGCGCATCGGCCTGCTCGGCGCCGCGCGCTATCTGGAGAGCCTGCCGTGAAAGCAAGTCTCTTCGTCGCAGCGCAGTCGCTGCCGTGGCGGCCGACGCCCTGCGCTGGCGTCACTTGGAAGAAGCTCTATTTCGATCCGGAGAGCGGAGAGTCGGCCGTGCTGCTGCGCTTCGAAGCGGGCGCGACCTACGACGCCCACCGCCACCCGGAAGGTGAGAGCTATCTGGTGCTCGAGGGCGAGCTCGAGGACGGCGGCCGACGCTACGGACCGCTCACCTACGTGCGCCACGCCGCGGGGAGCGCACATCGGCCGCACTCCCCCACGGGCGCGCTCGTGTTCGTCTCGCTGCCGAAGCCGATCGAGCCGCTCGACGCGCGCTGAACCTCAGCGCTTCTTGAGCACGCGGTTCGCGCCGAGCCGCGTGGTCACACCCTTCGAGTCGAAGTACTCGAGCAGTGGAATCAGGTACTTGCGCGTGGTCCCGAGCGCGTCGCGGAGCTCGGGGATCTCGAGGTGCCCGTGCTTCGTGCAGTTCTCGACGACGAGCTGCTTCACCTTCTCGACGGTCGTGGTCGCCATCACGAACTCGGGGCAGATCTTCTGGAGTGAGCCCTCGTCCGCGCACAGCGCGATCAATCGGCCGAGGTCCTTCGCAGGTGCGCCCAAGAGTCCCACAAGTTCCTCGACCATCGGCGGCTGGTATGCGCGGGCCTCGAGCAGCGCGAGCAGCTTCGTGCGCAGCGCCGCACTCGCATCGTCGAGCTTCACTTCGCGTCCCGCGGGCGCGACGAGGCCCCCGGGATGGCGCACGAGACGCCCGCGGCGCGCTTCCTCGTCGATCAGCGCGTCGAGGAACTCCGCCTCGAGGCCCGTGAGCCTGCGCAGCTCGATCACTTCCATCACGCGCCGCAGCGCGTTCTCGGCGAACCACGCCGCGAGCGCCCCGCGCAGCTTGACGAGCGACTGCTCGAGCTTGTCCGCGTGAATCCAGCCGTTCTTCGGAGGCAGGGAGCGTGCGCGCTTCTCCTTGTAGAGGCGCTCCAAGAGCGACTGCGTGACCTCGATGGGCTGCTTGATCGCTTGCGCGAGCTCGGAGGCGGGCACGAGCGTCGCCCCCATGCGTGCGAGCGTCGTCTCCAAGAGCGCCGCGGGATCGCCGAGCGCCTGCGCCTGCCGCGAGAGCTCCTCGATCACGAAGCCCTTGAAGCGCTTGAGGCGGTGTCGGCTCTCCTCGACGATGTGGCCGCCGCCGAGCGTCATCGACGGAGATGCGAGGCGCAGGATGAACGCGTCCCCCGGCGCGCACACCACAGGCTCCGACAGCCGCACCTGCACGAGCCCTTCCTCTCCGGGCTGCAGCACCTCGTGATCGAGCAAGACGAGCTCGCCGAGCGGATCGGCCGTGCCCGTGTGCAGTCGCACCTCCATGCGGTCGGTCACCGGACGTCCCAGCGAGCGCAGCACGCGCAGGCGGGCCGCGACCATACGCACGGGGCTGTAGAAATCCGGAGCCGCCGCCACGTGTCCGCGCACGACGAGCTCGGTGTCGACATCGGCGAGGTTGATCGCGGTCGAGTGTCCGGCGCGCGCGATCTCCGTCGCCCTGCCGTACGCGTGCAGTCCGCGCACCTTGCCGCGCACGCCCGCCGGCAAGATCTCGAGCACGTCGCCGACACGCACCGTGCCGGACACCGGCACGCCGGTGACGACCGTGCCGAAGCCCGGCTTCGAAAAAACGCGCTGGATCGGCAGGCGAAAGATGCCTTCCGCGGATCGCGGCGACGTCGCGAGGGCGAGCTCGACGATCGCCGCGCGGAGCTCTTCGACGCCCTGCCCGGTGCGCGCGGACACGCGCAAGATCGGAGCGGCCTCGAGGAACGTGCCCTTCACTGCCGCGCGCACGTCCTCCTCGGCGAGCTCGACGAGGCCCGGCTCCACCATGTCGACCTTGTTGAGCGCGATGAGTCCGCGGCGAACTCCGAGCAGCCCCATGATGTCGAGGTGCTCGCGCGTCTGGGGCATCACCCCGTCGTCGGCGGCGACCACCAGCACGACGAGGTCGAGTCCGGTTGCTCCGGCGACCATGTTGCGCACGAAGCGCTCGTGTCCGGGCACGTCGATGATCCCCACCGTCCGGCCGTCGGGCAGCGCGAGCGGAGCGAATCCGAGGTCGATCGTGAGCCCGCGCTCCTTCTCTTCTTTCAGGCGATCGGGGTCGATGCCCGTGAGCGCGCGCACGAGGCTCGACTTGCCGTGGTCGATGTGGCCGGCGGTGCCGATGACGATGGGCTGGATCTGCATCGAACGAGGACTCGCGAGGATAGCGTCGGAGCGCGGTATCCTGCGCGGCGATGGAGCCCCTTCGCTATCGCACCTTTGGCGCTTGGACGCGCGAGCGCTTCGGCGCTCCGCTGCACCGCGTCTCGCTCGACGCGGGCTCGCAGTGTCCCAATCGCGACGGCACCAAGGGCTACGGCGGCTGCGTGTATTGCGACGTCGAAGGTTCCGGCACCGGCGCGCTGCGCGCGGGCGAAGACCTAGCGCAGCAGCTCTCGACGGGCCTCGCGCGCGTCGCGCGCCGCAAGAACGCGGGCCCAGCGATCGCGTA
>JBIKYW010000390.1:0-3815 GCA_044355055.1 Planctomycetota bacterium
GATCGCTCGTGGATCGAGGTGGGGTACGAGCCCGAGTCGCACGAGCTTCTCCGCCTGCTTCACCGTCAGTCCGTGCGTGATGATCCCGACCTTGACGCCCGCGCGCCGCAGGTCGGCGAAGAGCTCTGCGACGCCGGGAAACGGCGACAACTCGCGGAACTTCGTGTCGTGGTACGCGGCGACTCCCGCCGCGACGACCAGCGCGGGGTTGTGGCCGGCGAGCGCGGACTCCGGGAGGCGCAGCAGCAGCTTGTCGAAGTGGTGTTCGTAGTTGGACGAGAACTCCGCGATCACTTCTTCGAGCTCGCGGAAGACCGATTCCTCGTCACCGCGCAGCCCCGCGGAGAGCATCGCCCGCACGGCGTTGCGGCGCGCGCGCTGCGCAAAGGCCGTCGTCGCGCACAGGGTGTCGTCGATGTCGAAGAAGATCGCGTCGAGTCGTGCCATGGGTGGGAGGGGAATCCAAGGCTAGCGGTCGCGGGCGTCGCGCGTCCAATCGTGAGCACGTCGTCGCGCAGCTTCTCACCCAAGCGGCGGACGCCGCCCTTCCCGAGGGAAGGACGGCGTCCGTGGTTGCCGTTCGAGCGAGTCCGAGACTAGCGGATGCGCTGCTCGAGCTTCTCGACCTCGTCGTGCACGTCCATGATGCTCGCGCGGATCACGATCATCAGGCTCTTCGACTCCTCGTTGAAGCCTTCGTTCTTGAGGAGGAAGCCCACGATCGGGAGCTGGGCGATCCAAGGCACTTCGGCGCGACGCTCGATGTTGCGCACGTTCGAGAGACCGCCGAGGAGGATCGAGCCGCCGTCGGGGATCACCGCCGTGGTGAACACGCTCTGCACTTCGAGCTCGGGGAGCTGGAACTCGACCGGCGCGGTGTTGCCGCCGAGGGTCGAGCTGAAGGTGCGCAGCGCCACGACCTTGGCGACCGTCGGCTGGATTTCCAGCGTCAGGTACTTGCGGTTGTGGTGGATCGTCGGGCGCACGTCGAGGACCACGCCTTCGTGCAGCACGTTGATCTGGGGGTCGGCGACCGCCTGGAACTGGGCCACTTCGACGTCGAAGTCTTGGATGTAGGCCTGCTGGTTGATCACGGCAACGTAGGCGCGCTGGGTGTTGTGCACCGAGAGCATCTGGTTGTTGATCAGCTGGTAGTCGGTCGACTTCTCGACCGCGCGCAGGATCATCGACACTTCGAGGTCGTTCAGGAACGTCAGCTGGGTCGTGATGCCGCCGATGTTCGACAGCGCCGAGCCGAGCGGGTTCTCGAAGTAGTTCTCGGTGCGGCCCTTGAAGTCGCCGTCCGCGCCGTCGTTGTAGAAGAAGCCCGAGGAGGGGATGCCCGACGCGGCGCCGAGGCCGTTGTTGTCGAGGCCGCGCGACGCGCCGTCCTCGAGACCGTTGGTCACGTCGTCCATGTCCTTGAAGGGGAACACGGGGTTGTCGAGACCGCGGAAGTCGACACCGATCTCCTGCAGCCAGTTCGACGAAACCGTCATGAACTTCGACTCGATCGTCACGAGCGACGAGCCGAAACGGCGCAGGTCGTTCAGGAACTTCTTGACCTGTTCCTGCACATCCGGCGTGTGGACGATGACGATGAAGCCTTCGCCTTCGGCGATCGAGACGCCTTCGCCTTCCCAGCTACCGGGGGCGACGTTCTCTTGGATCAAGGTCGAGAGGTTGGAGATCTCGATCAGCTTCGGCTTCTCGCCGATGCCGCCGAAGGGACCGCCGCCGTCGTCGTCCTCCATGTCGTCGAGCAGGCGCAAGCGCTCGATGCGGGGACCGTAGAAGTCCGTCAGGCTGAACACGAGGTCTTGGACGTCGTGGTTGTAGATCACCGGCACGCCGCGGGCCTTGACCTTGGTCGTGACCATGACCGCGTCGTTGCGCACGACCCAAGCGACGTCTTCGCCGGACATGCCGACGATCAGGTTGAGCGCCTGCTCGACGGTCAGCGACGAGGTGAGGTTCAGGTTGTAGGCCGCACCGGCGTCGGTGGCCGCGGTCTCGGCGGCCGGGTCGACCACGAGCGGGAGGCCCGTGAACGTGCGCAGCACCTCGATCACCGCGCTGAGCGAGCTCTCGTCCGCGACCTTGAGGCCGGGGATGCGGGTCTCGCGCAGGCTGGCCTTGAGGGCGCGGTCTTCGGCGGTCTCGCGCTGGGAGAGGTCGATGCCGCGGCGCTTGGCGCGCTTGGCGCTGATGTCGGCCCAGAAGTCTTGGTCGGGCAGCGTGTAGATGTCCGACTCGGGGATGCGCAGCTTGTCGAGCTCCTCGCGCCAGCGCAGGAACTGCTCGCGCTTCTTCTCGATGTAGTCGGCGCGGACCGACTCGCGACCGGCGCGGAAGGCGGCGTCGCGGATTTCCATGGCGCGGTCGTTGCGCGGGTCCTCGTGGAGGGCCTGATCGCAGAAGTCCATCGCCTCGTCGTAGTTGCGCTTCTCGAAGGCGTCGATCGCCTGATCGAGCATGTTGTTGATCAGCGCGTCGCGGCGCATCGACTCGGCCTTGCCCTCGGCGCGCAGGGCCTCGACGGCCTTGGCCGCCTCGGAGTCGCGGCGAGCCTGATCCGCGGCGATGCGACCGGCAGTGGCCTTCGCGAGCTCGGCTTCGATCTCGGAGTCGACGCCGTTCCAGTCGATCGACGAGTACGGGGCCCAGCGGATGAGGTTCTTGGCGACCGAGAACTCGCCGATCGCGCGCTCCCACTCGCCCTTCTCGGCGAAGGCGCGGCCTTGGTTCAGGCTCTCGCGGGCTTGCGCCTGCATCTGCTGGACCTTGATCTGCCAGCGCGCGGCCATGTCGGTCGCGTCGACGCCCTGCGGGCCGGGGACCTTGCCCATGAGGACGGTCACTTCGGCGAGCATCTGCTTCGCCGCAGCGTTGTCCGGCTGCAGCTCGAGCGCGGCGAGGAGCTCGGTTTCCGCCTCGGCGAAGCGCAGGTCTTCCATGCGCGCCTTGGCGTTCTTCATGTGGCGCTCGACGAGCAGCACGGAGCGCTGCTGGTTGAGCTGGAGCTGCTCCTTCTGCTTGTCGAGCATCTCCTGCGTGCCTTCTTGGGCAGGCTCGGGCTGCGCCGGGGCGAGCGCGGCTTCGGGCGAGCTGGGCTCGACCGGCTCGACGGCGTAGTTGGGCGCCGTGGCGCAGGCCGCAGTCAGGAGCATGCAGAACGGGAGTGCGTTGCCGACCTTGCTCATCGCGTGGGACTGTCGAACTTCGACGGTGGGGGGTGGGGACCCGAGAGACCCCGAGGCTCTGGCCAGGGTGGCCGCGGCCGCGGGAGGGAGAGATGGGGGAGAGACTTTGGAGATCCCGAAGGCGCCGTCCGACGCGCGGTCAGCGGCCTTCGATGGACGAAGAGGGGGGAAGGTTAGCGTCGGGCGGGGGGCTTGGAAAGTGTCCGCCGGAGCGCCTAGGCGGCGCTGCGAGGGCGGGGCACTTTCGGCAGCCGTTGCGAGGCCCGGGGCACCGGCCGATTCGCGCCGAAGGCGCGGGGCGGGGAGCGAGTCTCGGCGGAGGTCGCCGACGGCGGAGGGACAAAGAGCAGCGGGGGATGCGCCTTGCGGCGGCGCACCCCCCGCGTGAGATCACTTCTTCTCGTACAGCGCCGACTTGTCGCCGACGAACGAGACGTCCGAGTAGCCGATGAGGATCACCTCGTCGAGGACGCGGATCACGTCCGGGTAGCACGTACCCGGCAGCGGGTCGATCGTGACCGAGCCCTTGGGGTCGATCTTGTAGAGCTCCTTCACGCGGGCCACGATTTCCTTGAGCTCGAGGCTGCTCTTGGGGCCCACCGAGAAGCGGAT
>JBIKYW010000391.1:0-3810 GCA_044355055.1 Planctomycetota bacterium
CCGCCAGCTCGACTACCTCGGACTCGACGACCAGTTCTCCGAAGACGAACTCATGGTGCGCGATGCGGTGCGCTCGTGGGTGACCGAGCGCTACCTGCCGATCGCGATGGAGCACTTCGAGGCCGGGACCTTCCCGATGGAGCTCGTGCCCGAGCTCGCGGAGCTCGGCGTGTTCGGCCCGACGACCCCCGCCGAGTACGGCGGCGCAGGCGTCAACAACGTGACCTACGGCCTGATCTGCCAAGAGCTCGAGCGCGGCGACAGCGGCCTGCGCTCGTTCGTGTCGGTGCAAGGCTCGCTCGTGATGTGGCCGATCTTCGCCTACGGATCCGAGGAGCAGAAGCGCCGCTGGCTGCCGCTCTTGGCGTCGGGCAAGGCCATCGGCTGCTTCGGCCTGACCGAGCCGGACTTCGGCTCGAACCCCGGCGGCATGCTGACGACGGCCGTCAAGAAGGGCGACGAGTGGGTGCTCAACGGGCGCAAGATGTGGATCACCAACGGCACCTGCTCGCAGGTTGCGGTCGTGTGGGCTCGCACGAGCGAGGGTATCCGCGGCTTCCTCGTCGAGGAGGGCACGCCGGGCTTCAGCGCGCCGGAGCAGAAGCACAAGTTCTCGCTGCGCGCCTCGATCACGAGCGAGCTCGTCCTGCAGGACGTGGTCGTGAAGGACAGCGCGCGCCTGCCGAACGCGATCGGCCTGAAGGCGCCGCTCGGCTGTCTCACCCAAGCGCGCTACGGCATCGCCTGGGGCGGACTCGGCGCGGCCTATGCGTGCTTCGACGAGGCCCTGCAGTACGCGAAGTCGCGCATCGTGTTCGACAAGCCGCTCGCGGGCTTCCAAATCCCCCAGAAGAAGTTCGCCGACATGGCGACGCAGATCACGATGGGGCAGATGCTCGCCCTGCGCCTCGGTCGCTTGAAGGACGCGGGCAAGCTCACTCCCTCGCACGTCTCGATGGGCAAGCGCAACAACGTGATGCTCGGCCTCGAGGTCGCGCGCGTCTGCCGCGACATCCTCGGCGCCAACGGCATCAGCCTCGAGTACCAGGTCGGCCGCCACCTCTGCAACCTCGAGAGCGTGGTCACCTACGAGGGCACGCACGACATCCACACGCTCGCGATCGGCCAAGAACTGACCGGACTGCCTGCGTATCGCTAGCACGCAGCGCGCGAATGCATCGACGGCCGGAGGGCGCCCACCGCTCTCCGGCCGTTCTCCTTGCGGGGTGCACGCGCGGGGGATCCACAGGGCGCACCCCGCGCTCCGCTCTAGATTTCGTCGGGGCCATGCTGATGGGCGAGCACCTCGACGCGTAGAGTGAAGCGATGCACGCGCTGTGGCTCGCTGCGCTGGTCTTGTGTCCGCAAAAGGCTCCGGAGAAGAAGGAGCCGAAGGCGGAGACGCCGGTCGAGCTCGCACGAACCTCGCCCGCGGGGCTTGCGGTCGAGGCGGGGCGGCGCGCGCTGGAGGCCAGGTCGTTGGAGGAGGCCTACGGCCACGGACTGCGTGCGCTCGAGCTTGAGCCGCGCTCGCCGACGGCGCTCGCGCTCTTGCTCGACATCGCGCGGGACGACGCCGACGCGCGCACGCTGTGGAGCCACGAGGCCGCGGCGGCGTTGTGCGACGGCAAGGGCAAGCTCGCGCTGGCGCGGGAGCTTGCCGAGCGACTCGTCGCCAAGGACTTGGCGATCGCCGGGCTCGCGCAGGCGCGCGCCGCGGCGGCCGAGGAACTCGCGGAGTTCGCCGGTAGCGCACGCAAGGCCGCCGAGAAGTCGGTCGAGAGCACGGTGGTCGCGGGCTGGGCGGCGCAGGTCGGGCGCGAAGTGGTCCATGGCTCTCCCGCGCTGCTCGGCGCGCACGCTGCCGCATTTCCACCGGGCTTTCCGCTGACCGCCTCGGCGCGCAAGGCCACGCTCGACGCGCTCGAGAAGAAGCTCGGCTCCGCTGAGGCGTCGGGGGATCTGGAGCGGGCGATCGAGCTCGCGCTCATTCTGCGCGGCATCTGTGCGCAGAGCTCCTTTCACGACCTCGAAGGCCCCGCGGCCCCCGATCTCTCGCGGGTGCGCTCGACGGCCGAGGCCGTGCTCGAGCGCTCGCGGCAGCGACTGGGTGAGAAGCTCGGCGAGCCGTGGACCGTCGAGCGACTCGAGGACCTCGACGGCGACGCGCGCGACGCCTTCACGCGGGACCACGCGCGCTTCTCGAATCCGGGCATCGCGGTGTCCCCGCGAGGCTGGTATCGCATCGAGACCGTGTGCGGTCATGCGACCTTGCTGGGCGCCGCCGCGACCGTGGAGGACCACCACACGCGTCTTGCGAACTGGTATGGCAAGGATCCGTTCGTCGGGCGTCCGGGGCTGGTCCGGCTCGTGGCGGAGTCCGCGGGTTTGGAGAGCGAAGGCGCGCCGTTCTTCTGGGTCGGTGGCTTTCAGGCGGGCGACATCACGACGCTGCGGATGTCGATCGGTTCGATCGACGGGCTCGGACGCGGCCTGACGCACGAGCTGACACACCGCTTCGATGGCGCCATCTATCCGGGGATTCCCGCCTGGCTCGCCGAAGGACGGGCCGTGTGGACCGGCGCGGCGTACGCCAACATCGAGGACACGAAGTTCGTGCCGATGCACGCGAGCTTCGGCACGCTCGATGACGCGCGCTACCGCGGCTACAACGGCCGCGACAAGCTGCGCGACCTCGTGTCGGGCGAGATCAAGGACTACCGCGACAACTACGTCGCGGGTTATGCGCTCTACGTGTACCTGGACACCTGGTACGAAACGCCCGGCAAGCCGCTCTTCCGCGAGCGACTCGAGCGCTACATGAAGAGCCGCGCGGGGGATCGCAAGTCGCCGCTGGAGGCCTTCACGTACTGGTTCTGCGATGGAGCCGAGGGGCGCCCCAAGGACTTCGACACGTTCGCCGCGGGCTTCGCAGCGTTCATCGAGGGCTTCTACTGGCGCGACCTCAAGCCCTTCACCGAGCGCTACACGCAAGACGCCGGGGACGCGCGCGCGAGCCGTTGGAGCGAGACGGTGCTCGACGAGCCGACCTGGGTCTGGTCGCGCGGTCGCGCAGAGCCTTGGCTTGGACAGGATCAGGCGCGGGCGGCGGGCCTCTTGCTGAAGGCGCTCGGCGACGAGCCGGGTGCGACCGCGGCCTTGGGTTGGTCGCTCGCCGTGGACGAGCGCTGGAACTCCGTGGACTCCGCGTTGCGCGAGCTGCTCGCCGGAGCCGGGCGGCGCGAGGGTGCGTGGGTTCTCGCGCGGGACATCGAGGCGCGCGGATTCGCTACGGATCTCTCGAGCAGTGCGGCGCGGATGCTCGCACGGTTGCCGAAGACGCGCGCGCTGCTCGAGCTCCTGAAGCAGACGGTGACGAGCTACGCGGCCGAGGGTCGTAAGCTCTCCGCAGCGGCCCTCGCTGCCGATCACGACCGAGTCGCAAGCCTGCTCGGTGCGCCGCTGCTCGTGCCGAGTCTCCGAGCGCCCACCTTGGAGTCCGCGCGCCTCGTGCCGTTCGACGAGCCCCGTCGCTCGCTCGCAGCCCACGGCTGGATCGAGGACAAGCTCGTCGGATTCGACGACCGTCGCACGCCGGGACTGTGGTGCACGGACGACCGCGGAGCGCTGTACGTCGGTCGCTCGACGCCTCGGATCGGCACCGGCTCGCAGGACCGCGCCAGCGGCGTGCACGAGGCCTTCGTGCGCTCGAATCTGTGGATCGAGCCGGGCCGCTGGCGCGTGCGCCTGCGCATCGCGCCGACGAGTGCCGCCTTCAACGGGTCCGTGGTCGTCGGCTACGAGCGTCGC
>JBIKYW010000392.1:0-3807 GCA_044355055.1 Planctomycetota bacterium
AGCACGACTCGGAGTCCGGAAGGTCGACGCGCGCCGCGCCCGAGCGCTCCAAGAGAGTGCGGGGCTGGCTGCGAATCTGCTGTCCGTGGCAGAGGTGGCAGGGATCGTCGTAGGCGAGCACACCGAGCTCTCGGTCGAGCGTGCCCTTCATGTCGGTGGGCAGCTCGGGTGCGACGAACTCGCTGAAGTCGCGCACGCGCGCCGCGAATCGACCCGCACGCTCGCGCCATGCCGGATCCTCGGCGAGCAGATGCGTGTAAGCGCGCATGTGCGCGCCGCAACCCGCGCTATTCACGATCACGGGGCCGTCTCCTTCGCGCTCGAAGTGCTCGATCGTCGAGCGCGCGAGCTCGCGTGCGCCCTCGATTTCGCCGTTGTGGGCGTGGAGCGCACCGCAGCAAACGTGTCCCGTCGGCACCTTCGTGTCGTAGCCCAAGTGCGTCAGGACCTCGACCGTGGCGCGGTTCACGCGGCCGTAGAGCTCGCGCATCGCACAACCTTCGAGCAGCGCGACCTCGCCCTTGCGCGGCCCGACGGCCGCCGAGTGCGCGGGCAGCGGCGCGCGCTCGGACTTCGGCGGAACTTCAGGCATCTCGACCAGCGGGCGCCCGAGCTTGCCCATGAGTCGAGCGATGCCGGTGCGCTGGCCCAGTCTCATCGACGTCGCCATGAGCGACAGCCAAGAGCGGCTGCGCAGGATCGTCCCGAAGCCCACGCGCCGCACGAGGCGAGCGACGAATCCGCGCGGCTGAGCTTTCTCGACCCCCGCGCGCGCCGTTTCGATCATCTCTCCGAAGCGCACACCCGCAGGGCAAACGCTCTCGCAGTGCCGACAGGCAAGGCAGAAGTCCAACTCCTCACGGTAGTGCGGGTCGGTCGCTGCGAGCTGGCCCTCGGCGACGGCGCGCATGAGGTAGATCCTGCCGCGCGGGCTCGACGATTCCGCGCCAGTGAGCTGGTACGTCGGGCAGGTGCGCAGGCACAGACCGCAGTGGATGCAGTCGAGGCTCTTGGCGTAGTCGACGAGCTCGATCGGCTTCATGGGGGCGCACGGATTCTAGGAAAACCGCGCTACATTCGCGCCATGCAGAGCGAACGAGTTTGGTGGGTGACGGGCGCCGCGTCGGGCTTGGGACGAGCGGTGGTGGACGAGGTTTTGGCGCGCGGGCAGCGCGTGGTCGCATTCGCGCGCAACGCCGCGCGCCTCGACCGGTGGGTTGGGGAGAGCGGGGGACGGGCGCTCGCGATCGAGCTCGACATGGACGACACGCGTGCGATCGAGCGTGCGAGCGCACGGGCACTCGCTCACTTTGGGCGAGTCGACGTGCTGTGCAACAACGCCGGCTACGGGATCCTCGGCGCCGTCGAGGAGGTCTCGGATGCGGAGGCGCGCGCCCAGATGGAGACCAACTTCTTTGGCGCGCTGACGATGACTCGCTGCGCGCTCGCGGCCATGCGTCCACGCCGCTATGGCCGGATCCTGCAGGTCTCGTCCGTCGCGGGGTTCCACGCATCCGTGGGCTTCGGGCTCTACAACGCGAGCAAGTTCGCTCTCGAAGGCTTCTCGGAGGCACTCGCGCTCGAGTCGGCGCACCTCGGCATTCGCGTCGTGATCGTGGAGCCCGGGCCCTATCGCACGGGCTTCGCGGGCGCGGCCCTGCGCCGCGCCGAGCTGCGCATCCCAGACTATCAGACGAGTGTCGGAACGATGGAGCAGCGCATGGCGTCGCTCCACGGCTCGCAGCCCGGTGATCCGCTCAAGGCTGCTCGCGTGATGTTCGACGTCGCGGAGCTGGCCGAGCCGCCGCTGCGACTTCCGCTCGGCCGGTACGCGCACGAGCGACTCGCGCAAAAAATCGCCTGGCTCACCCGCGACGCCGAGGCCATGAAGTCGACCTCGCTGCCGACCGAGTTCGGCGACTGAGCGCTCAGAGACCGCCGTGGAATCGGCCGGTCGCGAACACGCCCACGGGGTCGAGGCGGTGTTGGATCGCGCGCATCAGCTCGAGCCCCGCGGCCGGCGAGCCGAACGGATCGAGTTCCACGAGCGCGGCCCTCGGCGCATCGCGCAGCGTCACGCTCGCCTGATGCTTCGCCAGCGTGGCTCGCAGGGAGCGCACGAACGCCGCGAGTGCCTGCGCGTCTCCGAAGCCCGAGCGCAGACCCACATCGATTTCCGCGATCCCAGGCTGAACGTGGAGCGTCGAGCTCGGGGCGGCTTCGGCGAGGCAACGCGAGACGAGCGGAAGCACGGCGTCGAGGCGCGAAGGCAGGCAGGCCATGTGCAGCTTTGGGCCGGTCGAGTCCGAACTTCTCGCGCGGACAGCAGCGTGCTCCGCAGCCTCTCGGGCCGCTCGATCTTCCAGAACGCTGCAACCGGGCCAGAGCGCGGACAGTAGCGACTGCTCGGAGTCGACCACACTGCGCTGGCCGAACAGGCGCGCCGCGAGCTCGAAGCCTCCCGAGACACGCTCGATCGACAGGGACACGATGCGGGCGGGCAGAGCCAGCGCCTTGCGCGCGAGTGAGAGCGCATCGGCCAGCTCCGAGCTGCGCGCCGTGACGCGCAGCTCGCGCTCGGGCTCTGGAAATAGCCGCAGCGAAACTTCGACGAGGATGCCCAGCGAGCCGTGCGCACCGCAGTAGAGGCGGTGCAGGTCGAAGCCGGTCACGTTCTTCACGAGCTGGCCGCCGCTGCGCGTGACGAGGCCATTCGACAAGACCGTGCGCGTGCCGAGCACGTGATGGCGCACCGGACCGAACCGCAGGCGGTCGAGTCCGGACTCGCCCGCCGAGACGACGCCGCCGACGGACTTGCGCTCGCGCTGTGGTACGTCCGGAGTCAGGAAGTGTCCGCCGGAGCGACAGCGCGCGGCGAGTTCCTCCATCGTCATTCCGGCCTCGACCGTGATCGTCCCATCGTCGGGTACGTGGCTCACGACGCGCGCGAGGTTGCGGGTCGAGAGCACGAAGTCGACGTGTCCGGGCGTTCCGCACCAGCCGAGCTTCGAGCCGCGCCCGATCGGCAGGATGCGCAGCGAGTCGCGCGCAGCGAGCCGCACGAGCTCTTGCACCTCCTCGACGCTGCGCGGCGCGACGAGCGGCAGGGGCTCGACGTCGAAGCGCGGCCGCGCGTGCTCCACGGGAAGGCCGAGCTGGGAGAGCCGCTGCTCCAGCATGTCGAGCGCGCTCATCGCGGCCGCTCCGTGCCGCGCATCTCGCGGCAAGCGTGAACGGGGATCAGCTTGCCCGGGTTCATGCGTCCCGCGGGGTCCCATGCTTCGCGCACGCGACACATGGCGCGCAGGTCGTCGTCGTTGAAGACGAGCGACATGAACTCCTGCTTTTCCAGTCCGACGCCGTGCTCGCCCGTGAGCGAGCCGCCCGCAGCGACGACGACCTTCATGATCTCGTCGCTCGCCTCGAGCACGCGCTTCACCTCGTCAGGGTCGCGTCGGTCGTAGCTGATGTTCGGGTGGAGGTTGCCGTCGCCGGCGTGGAAGACGTTGGCGAGCTTGAGGCGCTTCTCGCGCGCGATCCGCGTCGACTCGGCGACGAGCTCGCGCAGCTTGGTGCGCGGGACCACGACGTCGGCGACGTACAGATCCGGTGCGATACGGCCCATCGCTCCGAACGCGCCCTTGCGACCGGCCCAGAGCTTCTTGCGCTCGGTGGCGCTGCGCGCGCGGCGCATGTCGATCGCGCCGCGCTTCTGCGCGATCGCCTTCATCGGCGCCAGAGTCGCTTCGACCTCGACTTCGGTGCCTTCGGCTTCGATCAGGAGCACCGCCTCCGCCTCGCGCGGGT
>JBIKYW010000393.1:0-3791 GCA_044355055.1 Planctomycetota bacterium
ACGCCCCATGAAGCACTCCGCCGCCCGCCGCTCTCCCGCACGCATCCCTGGCACCGAGCCCGCCCGCCGCGCGCTCTTCATCGATCGCTGGGGCACCCTGATCGACCTCCCGCCCGGTGGCTTCACCCCCTTCCACGAGTGCCGCATCGCGCCCGGGGTCACGGACCTGATGTTCCGCCTCTCGGGGGCCGGTTGGAACCTGTACCTCGTCGGGAACGAGGACGCGGTCGCCACCGGTCGCATCCGCGACGAGGAATGGGCCAGCTTCGAGCGCTCGCTCCTCGAGCACCTCGCGTCGCGCGGAATTCGCATCGTGCGCAACTACGCGTGCCTCGAGCACCCGACGGAAGGCGTCGGCCCGCACCGCAAGACCTCGGTCTTCCGCCTACCCGACACGGGGCTCTTCTTCCACGCGCGCCAAGTCGACTCGATCGACCTCGCCCGTTCCTTCGTGATCGGGGATAGCACGCTCGAGATCGCGGCCGGTGGACGGGCCGGGCTGCGGACCTTGGGCGTCGCGACCGGACGGCGCTGCGCCGACGGCGAGCTCCTCGTCGAACCCGACATCCGCGCCACCGACCTCCGCGAAGCCTTGGAGTTCTTCCTGACTTCGGGAGCTGGCTCGACTCAGGCCGCCTGAACCCAGCGGGGGCCTCCCCAAGCAGCGCTCAGCACCGTCGGGGTGTTGGGCGCTGCGCCTTTTGGGGCACTCCCGCGACGCTCAGCGGGCCTTGGAGCGCCAGCGTGGCCCCCAGCCCGAGCTCCGTTGCGATTCCGACTCGCTCCAAGGCCAGGAAAAGCTGCCCCAAGGAGCTTCCTCCAAGCCAGCCTCCTGCACGGCCCCGCGGCCATCGGAGCACGGCGGGAGGAGCTTCCCGTGCAGTGCGCGGGGAGCGGCAGCGGCCGACGGGATCCGCGCCTGAGCGCCGGGCAGGAGCGTCCACGGCGGACGAACGGTATGCGGCTCGCTCGGCTGGGAGAGGAGCACGGGCGCGCCCCCGAGGTGCTGCACCTCCAGGGCGCCATCGGGAAGCCCGCGCAGCGCGACGACTCCCCCGCTGCACAGAATCCGCCAGCCACTCGGCAGCGAGACGCGCAGCGGTCCGTCGCGCACCTCCATGCGGGCGGAGCCCAAGCGCCCCACCTCGAGACAGAGAGCGCGCTGGCCCGGAGTCTGGGGTCGCCACGCCACTTCGCTCCCGCCTTCGAGCTCCAGACTGGCCTTCGCAAGCCAGCGCAGCCGCATGCGAGCGAGCGGGGCCACCTCGACGAAGCCACCTTGCCCTGCTTCCCAGACCGTCGGAGCTTCACCGAGGGTGCGAACCCCGCGGGCGTCCGCCGCGCGAACGCGCCCGGCGAGGAGTTCGAGGCGCAGCTCCGCAGGAGCCGCAGAAAGCGAGCACAAAACGAGCGCGGCGAGCCACATGCAGGCTCTATCGAGAACGAGCCCCCCGCCAGACGCGCTCCGAGCGAGCGGCGCGCGCGAGCCGCGCGGTCCCGCGGAAAGAACTTCCGACCCTGTGGCGCTCAGGTCAGCGAACGACGCAAGAGCTCCGCACGCATGCGGTCGCGCTCCGTCGGCTCGACCAGCGCATTCCCGACCTCCCGGTAGGCGCGAACCTGCAAGTGAGCCTTGTGGATCTGAACGCGCAGCAACGAGAGCGTTCGCAGGTCGACCTGATCGCAGAGGCCGAGCAGGTGTCCGAGGCGCAGGCTCGAGAGATGCGCGAGAGCGGCATCGGTCGTCATCGCCCGCGAGGAACGCACGAGTCCCAGCGCACGCGTCACGCGATCCACGAGCTCCGTACGACGCGAGCGCAAGAGCTCGGCGCGCACGGAACGCTCGAAGGCAAGGACCGCCGGCACGAGCTCGACGAGCTCCGCCAGCAGGGCCTCTTCGCTGCGGCCGAGCGTGATCTGATTGGAGACCTGATAGAAATCGCCGTAGGCCTTCGAGCCTTCCCCGTAGAGCCCGCGCACCGCGAGCCCCGTGCGGGACGCCGCGGTGAAGATCTTGTCGATCTCGCTAGGCACGAGCGCGAGCGCCGGAAGATGGAGCATCACGGAAGCGCGCATCCCCGTGCCCACGTTCGTCGGGCAGGCCGTCAGATAGCCGTACTGCGCGCTCGCGGAGTACGGCACCCGTGCTTCGAGCTCGCGGTCGAGCGCAACGGCGCGCTCCCACGCCGCACGCAAGTTCAGCCCAGCCTCCATGGACTGGATGCGCAGGTGATCCTCCTCGCAGACCATCACGGAGAGCCGTTCGTCATCGCTGAACGCCACGGCCCGTCCCGGCTTCGCGGCCCGCTCGCCCTCGCTCGGCGCCAGGTCGCGGCTCACGAGGTGGCGCTCGCGGAGCAGGAACCGCAGCACGTCGTTCGACGAGGCGATGTCCACCCAGTGCATCCGACCGGCGACCTCGAACTGCTGGAGAGCCGGCCTCAGCCGCTCCGCAAGTTCCACCGCGCGCTCGTCGGTCAGCTTCGTGACGAACGGGAAGCCCTCCACGTTGCGGGCGAAGCGCACGCGGCTCGACACGACGACGTCGCTGTCGTCCCCCACCGGCAGAAGCCAGGGAGCCACGCGTTCGGCGAGACGGACCGGATCAAAGGCAGACGGGGGCATGCTCTGCCTCTAGGCTAGCGTGGAGGGGGTCGAAGGGAACTACGCCAAATGTTGGCCACGCTGCTCTTGGGTCTGGCACTCCAGACTCCGCCCACGCAAGAGTTCCCTGCGATCCTCTGGCGCAAGGCGAGCGCGCCGAGCGACTTGCAGCGGAGCTTTGGATCCGTGTGCATTTCGCGCACGGACGGCGTCGAGGAGCTGCGCGCGGCGGGAGTCGACTTTCTCGTCTTCAACGCACCCGGACGCGACGAGCTGCACCTCGAGCGGGAACGCGACGACTGGGAAGAGCGCCGCAAGCGCTGGCTCGCGGAGCGCGACCCGAGCCTCTGTCGCCGCGAACCGTGCCTCGCCGATCCCGCGACGCTCGAGCGCCTCCGCGCACGGCTCGCGGAGAGCCTCGCGGCCCGCGACGGTGAGTTCGGGCTCGGCTATTCACTCGGCGACGAGGTCGGGCTCACACCCGGCCGCATCCCCGAGGAAGTATGCACGTGCGAGCACTGCGAGCTCGCGTGGGCGCTCGAACACGCGCGAGAAACAGCACCAGCCCCGCCCCGACTCGCCGAGATCCGCACCGACGCTGTGCTGCGCTCCGTCTTCGATGGCGAGCTCTCCGCCATGGGCCGCTGGCTGGAGCGGAGAGAGTTCCACCAGCGACAACTCGTCGACTTGCTCGAGGAACTCGCGCAGCAAGTCCACGCGACCGCGCGACCGACCGGACTGCTCGGCATCTCTGGGCAATCGGCCTTCGGCGGCGTGGCCGTCGAGCGGGTCTTGCCCTTCCTCGACTTCCTCGAGTGCTACCGCACTGGCAACGCGCGCGAGCTCGCGCTCACCCTTCGACGCCCCGAGCAGAAGGTGTACCTCACCGTCTTCACCCAAGCGGGCCCCCACGCCGCCACCCACGCAGCATGGGAGCACTGGATGCACAGCGGAGATGGTGTCTTCGTGTGGAGTGAAGCGGACCTCGCTTCCAAACCGGAAGTCGCGCCAGCGCTGCTCGCGACGCTGGAGACGATCCGCGCGCTCCCTCGCTTCCGCCCGCGCCCCGAGGGGCTCGCGATCCTCCACTCGGGACGCTCGGTTGCCGCGGGGTGGCTGCGCGACGCGCTGCTCGACGGGTCGACGTGGCCCCAGCGCTTCCAGAGCTGGCAGGAAGCCCACGGAAC
>JBIKYW010000394.1:0-3788 GCA_044355055.1 Planctomycetota bacterium
GCCTCGCCGACCGTCGGCGTGTAGACGATCGGCATCAGCTCTTCGATGTGCTCGTGCAGCAGACGGAAGAAGAGCACTTCGTTGCGGTCCTGCAGCGTGGCGAGGTGCACGTAGCGTCCGAGCGGCGACCCGGAGGACAAGTTGTTGCCGTAGGCGCGAGCAAGTTGCTCGTCCAAGGTCGAAATGCGCGGCGGCAAGAGGCCGTGCAGCCCGAGCTCTTCGCGTTCTTCGCGCGAGAAGCCGGTGCCCTTGTTGGTCAGCGGTTCGAGGAGCAGCTCGCGGCCGCGCTTGCGCACGGCGAGGTAAGGCCTTCCGGTCTTGGTGTCGGTCTTCTGCGTGTAGTCCATCGAGTGCTTCATGGGGCGGCGCGGGCGCGTGGGCCCTGCCGTCCCCATCTTCGGGGGGCGCTTCATCTCCGGCACGGTGCTGCTGCGAGCGCCGGGCCGAAATGCGAATTTGGGCCGAGGAGTCTACGAGATCCTACGCAGTCTGCGCAGGCCGTCAGCGCTCCGAGGCGAGCCATTTCACCAGCGCGAGATCCGCACGGTCGTCGCTGGATCCATGCGAGCGAAGCCGCTCTAGCCACTCGAGGGCGAGCTCCGTGCGATCGTCCGCGTCGCCGAGTGTCCCGCGGAGCTCGTCCACGCTGTGACAGCGCGCGCAGTCTCTCTCGAAGCTCTGCGCGGGTTCGATCGCTGACGCGTGCGGTGCCTCGCGCTCCGCAACGGCAAGTACGAACGCCGCAGCCGCGGCGGTGAACACCGCACTCAAGCCCAAGGCGGTTCTGCGTACATCGCTGTGCAGCATGTCACACCATGTCGAAGCGTTCCGTGTGGATCTGCGCGCTGCGGAAGCCTAGCGAAAGCAGCGTGTGCTCCATCTGATCGAGCAGCGGGGGTGGACCGCAGACGAACGCATGGGTCCGCTCGACCTTGCCCTGTAGGCAGCGCTCGAGCAGCTCGCGTGTCACGCGGCCGATCTCGCAAGCATCTGCGCGGTCACACTCTTCGTGCACGGAGACGATCTGCAAGTCGAGCTTCGCCGTGAGCGCTCGCAGCTCGTCTCGGAAGGTCTCGTACTCGCGACTCCGAGCCGCATGCACGAGCAAGATCGGTCGTTTGTCGCCACGATCTCGCAACGAGAGCAACATCGAGCGCAGCGGTGCGATTCCGGTCCCACCTCCGATGAAGAGGAAGCGCTCTGCGGACACTCGATCGGGGCTGAACGCTCCGAACGGACCGTCGAGCCACACGTGCGCGCCGGGCTGCAGCTCCTGCGCGCAGCGCTTCGACCAATCGCCGCGCGCAGCGATCGCGAGCTCGATTTCCTGCCGCTCGCTCGATGATGCGATCGAGATCGGATGCTCCTGCGGGCTCCACCAGCGTGGCGACGTGCGCAGCCACACGAACTGTCCCGGTGCGAATTGCAATCCGTCGTGGCCGTCGGGGCGGAGCGTGACGCAGTGAACCCCACCGCGCTCGGTGCGCGCGCCCGTCACCGTCCAAGGGCGACGCTGCTCCGCCAAGGGCCGACGTACGCGGTAGTCGAGAGCAACCAGTGCGACGATGGCACCATGCACAAGGAGCAGAGCGCGCACGGCGCTGCTCTTCGCGTACTCCCCCGCACCGACTGCGTGGAGCAGCATCGTCGGCAGCAGGACCGCCGCGAGCAGGCGGTGGCCGAAGAGCCACCGCTCGTAGCGCACTTGCATCCGCTTGCGTGCGAGCGAGAGCAACACGATGGCGAGCAAGGCTGCGCCGGCAAGCGCTCCTGCGCGCAGCGCGGCACCGCCGTGCAGTCCGAGCACGGCGGCGGGATCGGCCGACGTCGCGACGTGCACGCCCACGAGCACGAGCCCCGCGATCCCCATCTCGCGATGGAACAGCATCAGTCCGTCGCTCCCGAAAGGCGCGTTCACGGGCTTGAGCCGCGCCACGAGCGCGAACTCGAGCGCGAGCACGCCGACGGCGAGGAGTCCCGTCGCCGCCGAGAACTCGACGTTCCACGGTCGCGATCCCGTCACCGGATCCGCCAGCGCTGCCGCGAAAAGCGGGGCGAGGACGAGCAGCGCATACGCGCCAAGTGTGAGGACCGCGCGCACAGGCTCTCATGGTCCGCGATCGCCTGCGGATCCTTGCGCTGATCTCCGTAGGGGGCGGCTGTGGCGCCCGCCGCCCGCCTGCTGCGAGAATGTTCGCATGTCCGAGGCCGACCCGAACGCTCCGCAGCCGCACCGCCGCCGTCCGCGCTACCGCGGCACGCATCCGCGGCGCTTCGAGGAAAAGTACAAGGAGCTCGACCCCGAGCGCTTTCCCGAGCTCGTCGCTCACGTTCGCTCGCGCGGCCAGACGCCGGCGGGGCAGCACGTGCCGATCCTCGTCGAGGAGGTGCTCGAAGTGCTCTGTCCGGCGCCCGGCGAACGCGGCGTCGACTGCACCTTCGGCTTCGGCGGCCACTCCGAGCGGCTGCTGCGCGCGCTCGGTCCCACGGGGCAGTTGCTGTCGCTCGACGTGGATCCGCTGCAGCTACCGCGCACCGAGGCACGTTTGCGCGAGCTCGGCTATGGCGAGACCACGCTGCTCGTCCGCCGCACGAACTTCGCGGCTCTCGGCGCCGTGCTGCACGAAGTCGGCTGGAGCGATGGCGCCGACGTTGTCTTCGCCGACCTCGGCGTTTCCTCGATGCAGATCGACGATCCGGCGCGCGGCTTCACGTTCAAGCAAGACGGACCGCTCGACATGCGCATGAATCCCCAGCGGGGACTCTCTGCCGCGCTGTGGCTCGAGCGTGCAACGGAATCCCAACTCGCGGTGGTGCTCGGGGAGAACTCCGATGAGCCGGACGCCGAGCGCATCGCACGCGCGCTCTGCGCGGCTCGCGGGAGGATCCTCACGACGCTGCAGCTCGCAGAGAGCGTGCGGGCAGCCCTTCCTCCGCGCCTCGACGGTGACGAGGTCGATCGAAGCGTGCGACGGGTGTTCCAGGCGCTGCGCGTCGAGGTCAACGACGAGTTTGGGGTGCTCGATGCTCTGCTGCGCCAGATCCCGAGCGCGCTGCGCAGCGGGGGCCGTGTCGCGCTGCTCACCTTCCACTCGGGCGAAGACCGCCGCGTGAAAAAAGCCTTCGAGCGCGGTCTCGCCGACGGCACCTACGCCGAGGTCAGCGACGAAGTGGTCCGCCCTTCGCCGGAGGAGCGCCGCGAGAACCCGCGCTCTGCACCGGCCAAGCTCCGCTGGGCGCGGCGCGCCTGAGCCGCCGCGCCCGTCGTTCCCGCCTACCAGCGCGGACGACCGCGTCCGCCGCCCTCGCCCGCCGCGTCGCGCCAGCTGCCGCGCGGACCGGGCAGCTCCTTGGCGGCCGCGACCTTGATCGTGCGCCCGTCGAGCTGGGTGCCGTGCAGGGCGCCGATCGCCGCCGTCGCATCTTCCGGACTTCCCATGTCCACGAAGGCGAATCCGCGCGAGGTACCGCTCGACGCGTCCATCTTGAGCAGCACCTTGGAGACGGTGCGCCCGCCCCCTGCGCAGGCGGTCTCGAGCTGGGCTGCGGTGGTCTCGCGGGACAGGTTGCCGACGTAAATGCGGTTCATTTCAGGGGTTCCGATCGATCGGGGAGATGCGAGCTGACCGATCGAGGCAACGAGCGCTGGACGGGAGAGCCTGCGGGCTTGGGCACCCACGTTACGTACACACCGCAGGGGCCGCCCGTCCTAATCCGGGAAAACTCGATTTGCACCGTACGAATCCCCGGAGGCAATCCGGTGGATTCTCGCCGGATGGTGACGAGTG
>JBIKYW010000040.1:0-12277 GCA_044355055.1 Planctomycetota bacterium
ATGCACACGGGCTTCACTCCGGAGAAGGGCGAGCACATCTCGTCGTCGGGACTGTGTGGCTCGTGTCACACGCTCTACACGCAAGCCGAAGGTGCCTCGAAACCGTTTCTCGAGCAGGCGCCCTACCTCGAGTGGCGCAACAGCGTGTTCAGCGACGAAGGCACGCGCACGGAGGAATCGCGCTCCTGTGTCGAGTGCCACATGCTCGACCAAGGCTCGATGCGCATCGCGCGCATGCCTCCCGGCCGCGACTTCAACATCGCCGTGCGCGACAACGTGCGCGGTCACGCGGTGCTCGGCGGCAACGCGTTCATGACGGACATGCTGCGCAAGAACCGCGAGGAACTCGGCGTCACCGCGAGCGACGCAGCGCTCCTCCGCGTCGCTGCCGCCACGCGCGCGCAGCTCGCGCACTCCACAGCACGTGTCGAAATCGTGAACCCCGTGCGCGAGAGCAGGCTCCTGCGCTTCGACCTCGCGGTCGAGAACCTCACCGGTCACAAGCTGCCGAGCGGCTACCCGTCGCGCCGTGCATGGCTCTCCGTCGAGGTCCGCGCCGGTGGCAAGAACGTGTTCGAGTCGGGCATCGTCGACACCGAGGGACACATCTCCAAGGTGGCCGACGAGCTGGCCCAGCCGCACTTCGACGTCGTGCGCTCGCCCGAGCAGGTCGTGGTGTACGAGATGGTCGCGCTCGACGGCGCGGGCAAGCCGACGACCTCGCTCGCCGAGATGGTCGAGCACCGCAAGGACACGCGCCTCTTGCCGCGCGGCTGGCGCAGCGACGGCCCGCACGCGGACGAGACCGCTCCGGTCGGCACGCAGGGCGACGACGACTTCGTGGGCGGCGGGGACACCGTGAGCTACGAGATCGCCCTGCCGGAGGGTACGAACGGCGAGCTCTTGATCGTCGTGCGCATGCTCTACCAGACCATCCCGCCCGCGTGGGTCAACGGCCTGCGCGACTCGAAGACCGACGAAGCCCGCGCCTTCGTGCGCATGTACGACGCGGCGGAGAAACTCCCCGAGACGCTGGCGACCGCCGCGCTGGTCGTGCCCGCGCAGTGAGCGCGTTGCGCGCTCAGTAGCCCAAGGCTTGGAGCATCTTCTGATGCTCCGCGTCGCGGTCGGCGCCCTCCGTGGGCTGACCGATCGGGCGCACCGAGCGCAAGAGCCGCCCCAAGCCTTCGCGCAGCCGTTGCGCCACTTCCGGGTTCTCCCCCGAGACGTCGCGAAGCTCGCGGGGATCTGCCTGTAGATCGTAGAGCGCCGCCGGTCCGCCGAGCTGCTGCACGAGCTTCCAGCGCCCCGCCTCGGTCGCGGAAATGAGCCCGCTCTCGAAGCGCGAGACGTCGAGCTGCGGATACTCCTTGCGCACCGCAGCGAGCGGCTTGGGGAACGGCTTCTGGTAGTCGGACACGCGCACGCGCGTCGCCTTCGGGGCGAGCAGGCTCTGCGCGTGACGCACGCCGAGCTCGGGAACCGCCACTCCGCCGAGCTCGAGAAGCGTCGGGAAGAGGTCCATCGACATCACGGGACTGCGGTCGCGTCCCGGCGCAAAGCGGGCCGGATAGCGCACGATCAGCGGTACGCGCACGAGGGCCTGATTGAGTCCGTACTGGTGGTCGAGCAGGTGGTGCTCGCCGAGGTTCTCGCCGTGGTCTGCCGTGACGATGATCACCGTGTTGTCGTCGAGCCCACGCGCGCGCAGCTCCGCGACGAGTCCCGCGAAGAGCCCATCGAGCTCGAGCAGCGCCGCGTCGTACACATCGCGCAGCGTGTCGAGCTGCTCCGGCGGATACTCGTAGAGCCCGAAGCAATAAGCCCACGTGTCCTTCCAACTGAACTCCGTCGAGTACGTCGCCTCGACCTGCGCAGGCGTGAGCAGCGCCTCGCGCAGCTCGCGCGGCGGAATCAGCGGCCTGTGCGCTTCCATGAAGTTGAAGAACGCGAGGAACGGCTGCTCCGCGGACTTGGCGCTGTCGAGCCAGCGCGCGAAGCCTTCGCGACCGAGCTCGCCCGCGGCCTTGATCACCCACGGATTCGTCCCTCGGTCCTCCGCGCGCGCCGAAAGCTCGCGCGTCGACACGCTCTCGGGCACCTTGCGCTTGAAGATCTCGATCGCGCGCTCGCGTACGGACTCGTCGAAAGGGTGCTCCTCGACATCGAATCCCTGCAGGAAGTTTTCCGTGCGCGAGACGTGCGGATTCGCCGCCCACGCGTACGTCGCATAGCCCGCGCCGCGCAAGTGCTCCGCCACGGTGACGAGCTTGTCGTCGAGGAACTCCGCGCCGTGCATCGCTCCGTGCTCCGACGGCAAGAGGCCCGTGAACATCGACGCGTGCGACGGAACCGTCCAGCACGACGACGACTGGCAGTCCTCGAACACGCGCGCGTCCTTCGCGAACTCCTCCAAGAACGGCGTGGTCTTGCGCTCGTAGCCGTAGACGCTCAGGTGATCCGCGCGCGTGGTGTCCCACACGACCCACAGGACATTGGGGCGCGCTTCCTCGCGCGAGCAGCCGAGCACGCAGAGCGCGAGCGCAGCGACCGTTCCAAGCGCGCTACGCCGCACGCGACGTCCTCGCCTTCACGCGATCCCACAGCGCGATCGTCCCGACACCCGCGCTCAGCATCAAGAACGGCATGATCGGCAGCCGGAAGCGCGTGAGTCCAAACGTGACCATGTGGATCGCCGAGTAATAGTAGATCAGGAGCAGCGTGAGCGCGACGAGCGGAGTCCGCGCGCGCGCGTACATCGCAGGTAGCGCCAGCACGAGCACCGCGACGTACGACAGCACGCAGGTCCACGAGATCGCGAGCTCCAACCCGCGCGAGATCTCGCCGTAGCCGCGCTTGAAGAGGTGGCGCATCACGAACGACGTCGGATTCCAGAGATCGACGAGCTTGTACCAAGCGCGCTCCGCCGTCCACTGGAGGTCTTCAAGTGCGAACTCGACCGCCGCGCGCTGGCTGCCCTCCATCATCTGCAGATCCGTGGGCTTCTCCACGCCGAGCTGGTCGCGCACGACGCGCACGATCTGGCTGCCGCCGACCTCCGCGACCGGCGCGTTGGTCCACGCACTGAAGGGCTCGGGAAAGCGCACGTTCCAGTCCGAGCCGAAGCGCCGCCGCGCATAAGCCGCAGGCTGATTCCCGCGCCAAAGGTTGTAGGGGCCACTCGAGTCCATCAGGACGAACCCGCCGTGCACCTGCGTGTTGCGAATCGCCCACGGCGCGATGCACGCACTCCATGCGAGCGACGCAACGAGTACGAACGAGAGCGCTCGCTTCCACTGCGCGCGACACCACAGCACGTACCACGTTCCTAGCAGCGGGAGCAGGTACAGCGCCGACGACTTCACGTACGACGCGGCCGCGAAGATCGCTCCGGCGCAGGCCGCGGCGACCCAGCCGCCCGGCTCGCGCTGGCGCACGAGCACGCACAGCCCCGCCAGCAAGAGGAAGATGAAGAGCGTCTCGTTGAACAGATAGTGCGTGAACGCGACCAACGTCGGATCGAGCGCGAAGAACCACGCACCGACGAGCGCGGCGCGATGCTCGACGAACGCGCGACCGAGTCGGTACACGAGCCAGACGCTCGCGGCGCCGAGGAACACCTGAGCGAGCTTCACCCACAGCTGATCCCGTCCGAAGACGCCCATCACGAGCGCCATGAACGCCGAGAAACCCGGCGCTTGATACGCACCCGGATAACGCTGCAGCGTGTGCAATTGACGCTCGCCCGGGTTCTGCACCCACGACTGATACGAGCCGGTGTAGCCCTTGCCGTCGAGCAAGTCCTCCGCGCGCTGCACGTACGTGATCTGATCGTTCCACGGCTCCGCGTCGCGCGCGATCCAAAGTACCGCGAGGCGCACGAAGAGCGCTGTGAGCACGACGAGCGCGAGCGCTCGCCGCTCGCGGCGCGCCGCGACCTGCGCGTCCACGGCCGAATCCGACACCGGACCGCTCAGGGCTTGTCGCCCTGCTCCTTCGGCGCTTCGTCCTCGTCGGGCACAGGCTCCTCCTGCGGGACCTTCGGCGTCGGTGCGTCACCGTTGCGCCCATCCTCGCCGCCGAGATAGCCGAGCGCCTGCATCTGCCGCAGCAGCTCCGGGTCCATCTCGCCTGCCTCCGCCGGCCCGAGCTCCGCTCCGCGCCGCTTTTGGAGGTCCATCATCAGCTGCATCTGCCGCCGCTGCGCCGCGCTCTGCTGCGCGTCCTTCGCCGCGAGGTCCTGCAGCTCGTGCGGATCGGCGCTGCGATCGAACAGCTTGTCGCCGACCTCGGGCTCGTGGATGAACTTCCAGCGCGGCGTCGTGATCGCGTACATCTCGCCGGGATCCTCCGCGAGCTCGCGCCCCGTGCGCTGCGCGAACACCGGCCGTTCTTCGAAGTCGGCGGCGAGCGCGTCGACGCCCGTCGCGAGCTTGAAGAACTCGCGCCACTTGGGCGTGTCGAAGGACTGAACGCGGCCGAGCGCCGTCGGCATCATGTCGATCAGGCTCACGAGCTGACTCGCGCGCCCCGGCGCGACGCCCGCGGCCTTCGGAAAGCGCATCACGAGCGGCACGCGCAGCTGCTCATCCCACACGAGCCCGTGCGCCGTCCACTCGTGCTGGTTCAAGCCCTCGCCGTGGTCCGCCGTGAGCACCACGATGCTGTTCTCGAGCACGCCCTTGCGCCGCAGCGCCTCGATCAGCACGCCAAACTGCTCATCGGAGTAGCGCACCTCGCCGCAGTAGTTGTCGAGCGCCGGCCGAGTCTGCGTGCTCTTGCGCGCGTTGCTGCGCACCGCGACGTCCGGCAGCTTGCGCTCCGCGATCCACGCTTCCTTCGCCTCGGCGTCCTGCTCGCGGAACATCTTGTCGTAGGGCGGCGGCGCTCGGTGCGGCCAGTGCGGGTCGTAGAAGTGGACCCACAGGAAAAACGGCTGGCTCGCCTGCTGCTCCAGCCACGGCAGCGTCTTCGAAAGCGTGTCGCCCGCCTTGCGCTCGACTGCCGCGCCTTCCGGCTCGCTCCACGTCTCGAAACCCGCCGCGATGCCCGACGGCGCCTTGAGCGGAGCCGCGCTGACGAAGCCCGCCGTCGCGTAGCCCGCCTCGCGCGCGACCTGCGCGAACGAGACCATCCCGCTCGCCCATCCAAACGGCTTGCCGCCGTGCATCAGGTTCGCGGTGATGCCGTGCTCGAGCGGATAGCGTGCGGTGAGCATCGACGTGTGGCTCGGCAGCGTCGTCGCCATCGCGGCGTACGCGGAGTCGAACACGAGCGACTCCTTGGCGAACGCGTCGATGTTGGGGCTCGTGTCGCGGAAGTACCCGTAGCAGCCCAAGTGATCCGCGCGCAGCGTGTCGATCGTGATGAGCACGATGTTCGGCCGCTCGAGCTTCGGCGTCGAGTCGCCGCAGCTCGCGGCGAGCGCGCACAGAGCCAACAGTCCCGCAAAACGCAGGACGGAGTTCGAGGGCCTTCGCATGGGAGGAGCTTCCACGGTCTTCGGACGATCCACGCTCCCGAGTATAGAGCCCGCGCCCGCCTTCCCCGCGCGGCGAGAGCCCCGCGATGGCTCGCTGTCCAGCGGCCGTGCTGCGTACGCAGGGGGTGGCAACAAGTTCCCGATCGATGTTCTGCGCTCGTCGCATTCAGACGCTCCACCTCCTCGCACCAGACTCCTTCCAGCGTTTGAAGTCCGCCTTCCCCCCATGGCGGCCATCGCGGGGGTAGGCGTACGCCCAGTCCCGGGATGCCTCTCACCCCATCTTTCCCGGAGTTCCCATGAAGCTCTCACGAGCGATCGCGACCCTCGCAGCGGCGCAGGCGCTTTCCGTCCTCGCATTCGCACAGGCCCAAGGCAACTGCAACCGCACCTACACCGTGGACGCCGACTTCGACGTCGGCGTTCTGTTCAACGTCAACCACGACGTACCGAACAGCGACCAGCTACAGCTCAATTCCACGACCGCACCACTCCCGTTCGTGAACATCGCCTGCTCCGCGCGCGGCACGCTGGTGCGCATCGACGTGAATACCGGCGCGATCCTCGGCGAGTACTTCACCGCCCCGAGCGGCATGGGGCGCAATCCCTCGCGCACGACGGTCGACCGCCTCGGCAACGTGTGGGTCTCCAACCGCGATGAAGGCGGGTCGGTCGGCGGTGTGCCCCACGGCTCCGTCGCCCGCGTTGCGATCGTGATCGGCGGAACACGCGGCGACAAGGACCCGAACACCGGGGCGTTCACTCCGAACCCCGCCGGTCAGTACCTGCAGGGTCCGTTCCAGTACTCGACCGCCATCGACCGCGACGGCGACGGCCTCATCAAGACCTCGAACGGCCTCGGCAACATCCTCGCGTGGACGAACGCCGGGGGCGTGGACTCCGCCGGCGGCGTCGCGACAGCGGACGACGAGTGCATCATCAACTACACGCGCGTCAACGGCACGTTCACGCGCACGGTCGCCATCGACGCGAACAACGACGTGTGGACCGGCGGCATCGGCAACATGGCGCACGAGAAGATCTCTGGCGTCACGGGCCAGCCGATCGCGGGCACGCAGGTCAACTTCAACGCGGGCGGCTACGGCGGCGTCGTCGACGGCGCTGGCGTGCTGTGGTCCGCTCGCACGGGTACGGGCCTGCTGCGCTACGACCCCGCGACCGGCATCGGGCTCCCGCTCGGCAACAACTGCGGCGACTACGGCCTCTCCGTGGATCCGGCGACGGGCCACATCTGGCACACGCACTACGCGGGCAACGTGGTGCACGAGCTCAGCCCGGCGGGCACGTGCCTCGCGAGCTACGCCCACGGCAACTACTACGCCCAAGGCCTCGCCGTCGACTCGGTCGGCAACGTCTGGGTCGCACACTCGCTGAACAGCGCCACCACGGTCGGCCACATCCGCACCAACGGCACGGCGGTCGGCAACGTGACGCTCACCACCGCGCTCGGCAACGGCAACGGCCCGACCGGCGTCGCGATCGACACCAACGGCAAGGTGTGGGTCGCCTGCATCAACTCCAACAACGCGCTGCGCATCGACCCGAACGCCGGTCCGATCGGTGGCGGCGGCTTCCCGATCGGTGCCGTCGACATGGTCGTGAACCTCGGCGCGGGCGCGGGACCGTACAACTACTCCGACATGACCGGTTTCGTCTCCGTGGGCAGCACGGCGCCGACGGGCTCGTGGACGGTCGTGCAGGACAGCGGCGTCCTCGGACAGTACTGGGGCACCTTCAGCTGGACCTCCAGCGAGCCTCAGGGGACGAGCGTCGTCGTCGAAGTGCGCGCCGCCGACAACGCGGTCAATCTGCCGCAGATGGCGTGGACTACTGCGGTGAACGGCGTCTCGCTCTGCGATCAGGGCATCGTCGGTCGCTACTGCGAGATCCGCGCGACCCTGTCGCGCCAAGTCAATGTCGCCGCGACCCCGATCCTCTATGACCTGACCGCACAGTGCTGCGCTCCTGCGAGCCTGACCTGCCCGGCGGACTTCACGGAAATCTGGACCGGCGGCATCCCGACCGGCCAAGCGCACCCGGACCGTACGGGCTATCCGACGTGGTCCTCCGACTGCCCGCAGACCGTGCAGCTCGGCTGGAACGACATCAGCGTCGTCGCCAACACGCCGCAGAACCCGCACGCGCCGGAAGTCGTCATCACCCGTCGCTGGACGCTCACCGACAGCTGCGGTGGCAACCTCTGGTGCGACCAGACCATCACGCTGCTCTCGCCTGCGGGTCAGCACGGCGCGCTGACGCTCGACGCACGTCCGGGTGCCTGCCCGAACGACGTCACCGTCCACGCTCCTGGCATCGCCAAGTTCGCGCTCACCGGCACTTGGCTGCACGATGCGACCTCGATCGTCCCGACGAGCCTCAAGCTCGCCCGCGTCGACGGCGTCGGTCGACCGATCGCGCTCGCCAACGTGCCGCGCTCGCTGTCGGACGTCACGCGTCCGTACTACGGCCCCGTCGGCGGCTGCAACACGCTGGGTGCGGAGGGCTACACCGACCTCGTGGTGAACGTCCCGCACTGGATGCTCGTGCGCGCGCTCGGCCTCGGCTCGCTGCCGACCGGTACGGACGTCGAAGTCGAGCTCACGGGCTCGCTGACCGACGGCTCGACCTTCGCCGTGCGTGACTTCGTGCGCGTCCAGTAGCTCGCCTGCGACGCGCTGCCGCGGCCTGCCTCTCCTCGCGGGAGGCGGGCCGCGGCCCTTTTGGGTGCACGTGCGGGTTGCGTAGGCCCGCGATGGGGCCAAGGACGTATGGAGCGCGCGGCGGAGGCGGGTCGATCCATGCGCTACCCCCCGAGGACCCTCGTTTTCCATAGGCCACGCGATGACCACGACCCTCACGCGCGCCACGCCGCCCACCGGCCGCGAGCGCATTCTCGGCAACGACGAGCTGATCGTCTCCAAGACCGACCTCAAGGGACGCATCACCTACGCCAACAAGACCTTCCAGAAGATCGCGGGCTACACGGAGAGCGAGCTGCTCGGCGCACCGCACAACATCGTGCGTCACCCCGACATGCCGCGCTCGGTGTTCAAGCTCCTGTGGGACACGCTCGGCTCGGGCCGCGAGATCTTCGCCTACGTCGTCAACCTCTCGCGCAACGGCGACCACTACTGGGTCTTCGCGCACGTGACGCCGAGCTTCGACGAGTCGGGCCGTATCCTCGGCTACCACTCCAACCGCCGCGCGCCCGAGCGCAGCGCCGTCGAGAAGGCGAGCGCGCTCTACGCCGCGATTCGCGCCGAGGAAGCCAAGCACTCGAGCCCACAGCGCCAAGTCGAGGCCGGACTCGCCCTCGTGCAGAAGACGCTCGCCGACGCGGGCATCACCTACGACGAGTTCGTCTTCAGCCTCTAGGAGCCACGACCATGAACGCATCGGAACTGCTGAACACGGACGCGGCTCGCGTCGCGGAACTCGAGGCCAAGCTCGCGCGCTACGAGGCATGGATCGAGCGCGTCACGGAAGTCTGCGAGGCCGCCGGCGCAGGCGAGCTCGAGGCGCGCCTCGTGCGCGTCGACGAGTGCGGCGACGCGAAGCTCGAGCGCATGCTCGACAGCGTGAACAACGCGCTCGACGCGATCGACGCCTATGTGCGCGAGTCGCGCGTCTCGCTCGACTGCGCCAGCCAAGGCAAGTTCTATCGCACGTTCGTGCTGAAGGGCCTGAAGGGCACGTACAAGCACGCCGCCGAGACGATCAACCGCGCCAGCCAGACGATGGCCGAGCGCACGCACGCGCTCGCCGACGCCGAACGCAACCGCGGCAAGCAGGCCGCCGAGTTCGAGCGCTTCCTCGACCACGTCATCGGCTCGGTCTCTGACGCCGCGACGCAGCTGCAGTCCACCGCCGACCACATCTCCGGCGTCGTCGACGGCTCGCGCAAGGAGGCCACTTCCGTCGAAGGCGCCGCCACGCAGCTCGCCGGCGAGGTGCAGTCCGTCGCCGCCGCCACCGAGGAGCTGAGCGCCACCGCCGGCGAGATCGACCGCCAGATCTCCGCCTCGAGCGCCGCGTCGAAGAACGCCGTCACCGAGGCCCAGTCGACGCAGGCCACGATCGCGCAGCTCTCGCAGCTCTCGCACACGATCGGCGGCGTGCTGCGCCTGATCTCCGAGGTCGCCCAGCAGACCAACCTGCTCGCGCTCAACGCCGCCATCGAGGCCGCGCGCGCCGGCGACGCGGGCCGCGGCTTCGCCGTGGTCGCCTCCGAGGTCAAGAACCTCGCCAAGCAGACCTCCAAGTCCACCGAAGAGATCTCCGGCCACATCACCGCGATCCAGACCACGACGGCTCAAGCCGTCGCCGCCATCGACCGCATCCGCACCACCATCGAGGCGCTCTCCTCGAACGCCACGCAGATCGGCACCGCCGTCGAGCAGCAGGTCCTCGCCACCAAGGAGATCTCCGCCTCCGTCCAACGCGCCGCCGAGCGCACCGACACCGTCGCCCGCGGCATGGGCTACGTCTCCTCCGCCACCCAGTCGACCGTCGACGCCGTCACCGACCTCCACCGCGCCTCCGCCGGCCTCCAAACCCAATCCGCCCGCCTGCGCGAAGAAGCCACCCGCTTCCTCGCCAACCTGCGCGCCTCCTAGTCCACCTTCCGCCCGCGCGCCCCCCGCGCTACACTCCCGCCCACCGGCCACGGCCCCCACCGTGCCCACCCGAGCGGGCGTAACTCAGCTGGTAGAGTGTCAGCTTCCCAAGCTGAATGTCGCGGGTTCGAACCCCGTCGCCCGCTCCACTCCCAACCCGCGAGTGCTCCGCGACTTACGCCGGTCGAGCCCACGGGCTCCCGCGCGGGATGCAGCGAGATCTGCAGTAATGTCGCACCCTTCTGCGGCCCCACCAGGGCCTCTGCCGGGCGCGTCTGCACTACCGCAGGCAGCCATCACATGCGGGCGTAGCTCAGTGGTAGAGCGCAGCGTTCCCAACGCTGTTGTCGAGGGTTCGATCCCCTTCGCCCGCTCCATTCCCTTCTAGCAGGCGCGTCACGCGCTGGTTGAGCCCTTGGGGCTCCCGCGCCCTCCTCACGGCCCCGTTCAACTGTGACCGCGGACCGTTACGCTGGCCCATCGTCCTCGGCCTGAGGGTCGTCGTGCGGCTGCGAGCCGCCGACGGCCCCGGGAAGCACGCTGCGGTCAAGGCCGATATGCTCTCGCAGGTTCTAATGTCGAAGCAAGAACGACGGAGACTGCCTTGTCCAAGATGCTTACAACCCTTGAAATTTGTGCGGGAGGAGGAGGGCAGTCGCTCGGCTTGGAGCAAGCTGGGATAGGGCATGCAGCCGCCGTGGAAATCGATGCGCACGCCTGCCAGACGCTGCGACGCAACCGTCCAGCATGGCAGGTGCTGGAATGCGACGTCCACTCGGTGGATGGGAAGAAGTTCCGAGGAATTGATTTGTTGTCCGGTGGGGTGCCGTGCCCGCCATTCTCGATCGCTGGCAAGCAGCTTGGTCACGCCGACGATCGTGATTTGTTCCCGCAAGCACTCCGGCTCGCCGAAGAAGCTCGCCCCAACGCTGTTCTTCTTGAGAACGTGCGCGGATTGGCGAGCGAGAAATTCACACCCTACCGGAACAAGATCCGGAGGCGCCTCGAATCGCTCGGGTACGTGGTTGGATGGCAACTGCTGAATTCATCTGATCTGGGCGTCCCCCAACTTCGTCCCAGATTCTTCTTGGTCGCTATCAAGACCACATATGCGTCGGGCTTCCAGTGGCCAGAGCCGTTGACATCGCGTTCCACTGTTGGAGATGCAATTCAAGATCTGATGGCGGCTGGCGGTTGGCCCGGCGCCGCAGCGTGGGCCGCCAAGGCTCAGGCGCCCGCGCCAACCATTGTTGGAGGATCCAAGAAGCATGGTGGGCCAGATCTCGGACCGACTCGTGCCCGCCTGCAGTGGCGCTCACTGGGCGTAGACGGTCTCGGGCTGGCGGATGAACCACCGAACAAGTCGTTTCCACGGGATGGCCTCCCCCGCCTCACGGTCAGAATGGTAGCGCGCTTGCAAGGATTCCCGGACTCTTGGACCTTCTCTGGAGGGAAAACGGCAGCGTACCGTCAGGTTGGAAACGCCCTACCGCCTCCGGTGGCCAAGAGCCTAGGTCTCGCGATCGGCCGAGCTTTGCGCGGAGAAGTCCCGAAGCCCGCGCGCCGCAAGCGAGCTCTCGCTGAACCACGGCACCTATCGTTGTTCGAAGAAGACGCCACATGACTTCTTCGCGGTGCATGACGGAGGTACTTTGGTGTCCCCTGATGATTGGGTAGCTGAGGTGGAGACGTGACAGTGGACACCGGCCATCCCGACTTCCAAGCTCTTGACCGAATACGGCGCGAGATCTTCAGACTCGCGGGGGGACCCGATCTCCTTGCGAGGACGTTCCCAGCCTTAGTGCGGGATGCCATCGATTTCGTGATAGATCCTGTCCGCACAGCACGCACTCGAATATCTGATCTCGATAATGTGGAGAAGACGTTCGTAGGTCTTAAAATTGAGCACTACTTTCGCGACCTCTTGAACGTACCGAAGGGCCTGCGCGATCTCGTCGTAGACGGGACCGATGTCGACATTAAGAACACCGTTCGGGCGACATGGATGATTCCACCTGAGACGTACCGGAATGAGGATCCATGCGTTCTTATCGCCACCGCAGAAGCCGATGGCTATTGCCGCCTTGGCCTCATGGTTGCCCGAGACTCGTATCTCAACGAGCCCAATCGGGACAAGAAGCGTGGAGTCAGTTCAGTA
>JBIKYW010000395.1:0-3774 GCA_044355055.1 Planctomycetota bacterium
ACGTCGGCGTCGCGGACATCGGCGCACACCACTTCGATGCCGTTCCCGGCCAGCGCGAGCGCGCTCGCGTCCGCGTCGAGCGCCACGGCCTCGCCGCCGCGCCGCACCCACTCGCGCGAAATCGCAGCGGAGCCGCAGAAATCCTCGAGCAGCGTGCGAGCCGCACCGCCGTGGGCGCGTGCGAGCAGGTCGCAGACGTCCGCGGGGGACTGAACGCAGTGCTCGTACAGCTCCCAGCGGTCCACCGGGAACGCCGCTAGTCCTTGAACGCGACCAGCATGCGGGAGAGCAACGAGCCCCGGCGCGGCGCGCTCTCAAACTTGGCGCAGTCTCCACGCACGTTGAGCTTCTCGTGGTCGCCAGGGATCTCCTGCGCCTGATGCACGCGCTCGGAGAGCTTCTGATCCATGTGCTCGGGGTGGTAGCAGCCGGTACGGCGCTTCCACACGGTGTCACCGGGCACGGAACGGAACCACTTGCAGTCCTTGCAGTCGACCATCGGGTGTATTGGGCGCAACGCCTTGGAACGAGCACTTTCGCGGCCTGAGCGCGGGAGTTCAAGCCCTGCGCCGCCCCCGGCCGCGTCCGCCGCCTCCCGGGCGCCCCCCGCGGCCCTCGAAGCCCTTCTTGTTGGCATCGAAGTCGGGCTCCATCATCCCGGCCACCCGGCGGCGCGCCTCTGCTTCCGCGAGCGGGAGACGCTGGGCCTCGACGCGGAAGATCTCGAGCCCTTGGGCGCGCGCGACCTGCTCGCGCTGCGTGCGCCCCTCGGGCGCGTCCTCCCAAGGCCCCTTGCGCGGCCGCCAGTCGAACAACTGCCCCGCGTTCTCGCGGGCGTAGCGCGCGTACTCGGGGTTGTCGGTCTGGAACACGAAGAGCCCGCCGTCGCGCAGCGCGGCCCAGATCGCGAGCAGGGTGCGCGGCGAGAGCTGGCGCCGCAGGATCTTCTCGCGGTCGTAGTAGGGCTGGGGGTGGTAGAGGTGAACCTCGTCGAGGGAACCGGGCTCGACACGCGCGCAGATGAACTCGCTGGCGTCGCCCCACGCGAACTTCACGTTGGTGAGGCCGCGCTGACCAGCGCGCAGGCTCCCCATGCGAACGGCGGGCGGGACGAGCTCGACCCCGACGTGATCGCACTCGGGGCGGCTGAGGCCCGACAGGATCAGGTAGCGCCCATTGCCACAGCCCAAGTCGACCACGCGCCGCGCCCTGCGCCCGAACACAGCGTCCCAATCGAAACGCACGCCGGGGTCGCCGAGGCCGACACGGGTGCGGGTCCAGCCCTCGCGCGGCAGCACGACTCCGGGGTAGTCCGGGTCGACCTCCGGCGGTATGTCAGGCTTTTCCACGGCCGCATCCTAGCTACCGAAGGCACCTGTAGGCACCGACGCGCGGCAACCGATCTCTGCGCCAACTTCGCGGACCGCGAGCCGTACCGAGCGGGGAGCGCTTGATCCCCCCGCCCGCGCGCCGCACCCTAGCCCGCCTATGAACGACGCCTCGCACCCGCTCGCCAAGCTCAGCCCGCTCGCCGTCCGACTCCCGGCGCTGTGGATCCTCGGAGTCGCCACGATCAAGCTCGTCGCCGGCTCCCCGGCGGACATCCCGATCTTCATCCGCGAGAACCCGATCGGCAACGCGCTCGGAGAGCAGCTGACGTTCCAGCTGATCGTCGCGACCGAGGTCAGCTTCTCGCTGATCGCTCTGCGCTCGCCGCGCATCGGCTGGTGGCTGATGAGCGCCCTGCTCACGGTGTTCGTGGGCGTGTTGCTCAAGCTGATCGGAGAGGGCGCGACGAGCTGCGGCTGCTTCGGCGGTGCGGTCAAGCTCTCGCCCTTCGCGATGCTCGGCATCGACGGGACGTTGTTCGCGTTCCTACTGTTCACTCGGCCCTGGGCCGCGATCCAAAAGGCCGCTCTACCGACCGCGCAGCTCGCGCTCCTCGCGCTCCTCGGAGTCGTGCTGCCTTTCCCCGCGTTGCCGATGATCGACGCGTGGCGTAAGGAGCAGCGCGCGAAGGACCCGCAGAGCGTCGCGGTCGCGCCCGCGACGACCGAGAAGCCCGCGACGAACACGAACACGTCTCCGGACGCGAGCTCCCCCACGCCGGAGAAGCCCGTGGTCGCCAAGCCGCCGCAGCTTCCGGTTCCGCCGACGCTGCCCAAGGCCAATCCCGCGGCCGCGAACGCCCGCCCGAACTCGTCGGACGGCTTCCTCACGCCGAGCGTCGACGCGAGCGGCAAGTGGAAGCTGCCGGACGCTCTGCCGCGCTGGGCGCGTCTGCGCCCGCCGGAGTGGATCGGCAAGTCGATCCACGACACCGACCTCGCCGTGTGGATGGACACGCGCTCGTACCCCGAGGACGCGACGTGGATCCTCTACCTCGAGACCTGCTCGCACTGCGCGGACTACATGAAGGCGCTCGAAGCGAACTTCGGCAACGATCCGAAGCTGTACGTCTTCGTGCGCCTCTCGACGGACAAGGACGAAACGGAGCAGGTCGTCAAGATCAAGCCGCCCGGCGAGCAGGCCGCGCTCCCCAAGGAAGTGACTTGGGTGGTCGGCCCCGAACTGCCGCCGTGGGAGCTCGTCCTCGAAGGCGGCGTGGTGCGCTCCGCCACGCGCCACGGCGAGTGAGCGTGCGCTCGATTCGCTCGGGCGCGTGGCTCCTCGCTGCGAGCCTCGCTCTCGTTTCGTGCGAGCCGCAGGAAGAAAAAGCGCCTGCAGCGCGGCGGGAAGAGGTCGTGACGCTCGACCCCGCCGCGTGGGTCGGGCGTTCGGTGCACGAAGTCGAGCTCGCGCGCTTCCTCGACACGAAGGCGCTCCCCACCGATGCCATCTGGGTGCTCTATCGCGTCGACTGCGACCGCTGTCGCGAGCATCTGCGCGAGCTCGCGCGCCGATTCGAGGACGACCCGCGCTTGTGCGTGCTGATCGCACTGCGTGAAGCAGGCGACGAGGCGCGACGCGTCGTCGATGTGCTGCCGCCGGGCGAGCGCGTCGAGCTGCCCGAACACCTCGTGTGGAACGTCACGGCGCCGTGGGAACTCGACGTCGACGCGCAGGGTGTCGTGCGAGCCGCGCGGGTCCCGCTGCAGCGCTAGGCCCCTCCGCGCGGACCGACTCGCTCAGGGCCACGCGGCCAAGTACGAGATCCAAGCGGCACAGTTCTCTCCGCGCGCCCCGCGCCGGAAGACCCCGTCCCCGTCCCCCTTTTCGCCCGCGCCTTCGAAGTAGTTGTCGACGCGCGAGAAACCAGCCTCGCGCAGGGCGTCGCGCAGCTCACCCAAGTGCCAGAAGCGCCAGTCGTAGCGAAAAGCCTTCAGCGAGGTTCCATCGGGAAACTCGAAGCGAATGAAGCAGGTGTACTCGCCCGTGCCCGGCCAGTAGCGATGCTGATCCCACACGTAGGTGAAGCCGCCGCAGCGCCGCCGCTCCTCGAGCTCGACCGTGGCGTCGCTGCCACCGTAGAGGTCGAGGAGGAACAGCCCGTCCGGTGCGAGCGACTCGCGCGCGGCGCGGAAGTACTCGACCAGCGTCGCGCGCTCGTGAAACACCCAGTACGAGAAGTTGAAGGCGATGCGCACGTCGGCGGGACGCAACCCCGCGGCGCGGACGTCCTTCAAGTGCAGCACGAGCCGCTCGGCGTCGAGGTCCTCGCAGTTGTGCGCCAGCCCCCAAGCGATCGGCTCGGGGTCGAGGTCGAAGCCCTCCGCCGTGTTGTCGCGATGGCGACGCACCCACTCCGACGAGGTCAGCGCCGTGCCGCAGAAG
>JBIKYW010000397.1:0-3767 GCA_044355055.1 Planctomycetota bacterium
CCGCGCCCGACTACAAGGGGCTGTGGGCCTGCGCGAGCGAGACCGCGCTCGCGGACAAGGCTGCACTCGACGCGACGTCCAACGCCTTCCCCAGCCGCTTCAAGGCGACGGGCCTCGTGCAGCTGATGGTCGACATCGACTTCGCGCTCGACAACATGAAGTCCGTCGAGAAGGCCGCGTGGTCCGCTCCGACCGAGCACCCCGACTTGGTCCCCGCCGCCGAGGTCGGCCGCATCGCGCACTACCTGCGCGAGCTCGAAGACGACAGCGACGTGCAGGGCAAGGGCAGCGAGTTCCTCGCGTCGCTGCGGGCCTCGCGCGACGCGGCGGAGGCGCTCGAGAAGGCGCTGCTCGACAAGGCTGCGCCGGACGTGCTCGCGGCCGACATGAAGAAGCTCGTGGGCTCCTGCAAGAGCTGCCACGTCAAGTTCCGCGACTGAGCGTCGCACCCCGTGCGGGTGCGACGCCGCAAACGTCGCTCGAAAGACTGCGCGGCCGCGCGTGTCCCCCACGGGTCACGCGCGGCCGCGGTGCTCTCGGCGCTCAGCAGCAACCCTTGCGCAGCTTCGGCTTGCGCGCCGTGATCTCGGCGCTCGCCACGTAGTCGCTCGCGCGCGCGCCCGCCGGCAGCACCTCGAGCAACTTGTGATAGAGCGGATCCTGCGAGTCCTCCATCGCCGCGAGGTAGTCCGACTTGATCCGCAGCTCGACCTGCTCGAGTCCCGCCTCCGCCATCCATGCGCGCGTCTCGTCGACGAGCGCCGCGCCGGCGACACAGCCCACGAGAGCTTCGACGAGCGATCGAGCCGCTTCGGGCAGCGGCTTCAAGAGCACGAGATCGCTGACCGCCACGCGCCCGCCCGGCCGCAGCACACGCGCGATCTCGCGCCAGACCTGCGCCTTGCGCGGCGACAGGTTGATCACGCAGTTCGAGATCACGACGTCGACCGAGCTGTCGGCGAGCGGCAAGTGCTCGATCTCACCGAGCCGGAACTCGACGTTGTCGAGGCCCGTGCGCTCGCGGTAGCGCGCCACGTTCGCACGCGCGCGCGCCAACATCTCGGAGGTCATGTCGACGCCGATGGCGCGGCCGCTCGCACCGACCTTCGGTCCGATGAGGAAGCAGTCGAAGCCCGCGCCGCTGCCGAGGTCCGCCACGCGCTCGCCTGGCGCGAGCGCCGCGATCGCGCCAGGATTCCCGCAGGAAAGGCCCAAGTTGGCGCCCTCCGGCAGCGCCGCGAGTTCCTCCGCGCTGTACCCGACCTTGCGAGCGAGCTCGTCGGCGTCGGTACGAACGCCACAGCCCCCCACCGGTCCGCAACAGCCGGTGCCGTCGCTCGCGCGCGCGATCGCTGCGTAGCCTTCCTGAACCTTCGCGCGAACTTCGTCTTCGCCGCCCACCGCGCCACTGCGAGTCGTCGTCTGTGCCATGCCCCCAGTATGGGCCCGCGGAGGCCGCCTCGCATCCGCCCACGGTCGTAGGAATTTTGCGCCAGCTCAGGCCAGCGCGTCGAGCCGCGCGAGCGCCAGCTCGGGAGCGTGCGCGTCGGACATCGCGGTCGCCCAGTCCATCGTGAAGCGCGCATTGATCTCGCTCAGCGGGTTCAACACGCTGCGGCCCGAACCGTCGAGCGCACGGTGGTGATACGCGTCGATCCCAAAGGGGCCGAAGTAGCCTGCGGCCGCGAGCGCGCGTCCCGCAGCCTCGAACGCCGCCGAGAGCGCCTCGTCGTCGGCGCGCGCGAGCTCGCCGCGCTCGGCGCGCTCCGTCGAGAGCCACGCGCCGTGCTGATCCGTCCGCTGAAAGCAGGGGCGCGAGATTGCGACGGTCCCGTCGCGGCGCACCCAGCCCGAGCGCGTGTGCTCGCGCTCGACCTCGACCCAGGGCTCGATCACGAGTGGCCCAAGGCGCAAGCTCGCGTCGATCCACGCGACCTCGTCCGTGCTCGGACGTCCGGCCGCAAGGCGGCGACGACCTCGCCCCGCCGCGCCGAACGTGCGGCGCACGAGCCAGCCATGCGGAGCGGGAAGCGCGACGCGAGCGAGCACCTCGTCGCGCGTCGACATGATGTGCTTCGCGAAGCTCGCACCGGCCAAAGGAGCGCGCACACTCGCTGCGAGCGGCCGCGCGTTGACGCTGCGGAG
The DNA here is from genome assembly GCA_044355055.1 of Planctomycetota bacterium. GTDB lineage: Bacteria > Planctomycetota > UBA1135 > UBA1135 > F1-120-MAGs118. The sequence goes on from JBIKYW010000397.1 coordinate 2,146, forward strand.
CACTTCGAGCGACGGTGCGGCGTCGATGCGCGCTCCGGCGCGCGCGAGCAGCGCGAGCGCGGTCGGCGTGGGACTCCATGCGATGCCGACGAGCCCCTCGGCGGCGCGCGACCCGCGCGCGACGTCCTCCGCCGTCACGAGCACATCTCCCGGGCGCAGCAGTGTGCCGACGAGTCGCTCGCGCTCGCGAGCGACGATCGCGCGCAGGTGCTGCGTCGGCGAATAGCGCAGCGGTGCGGCGAGCTCGCTCTCCGCATCGAGATTGAGCACCCAAGCCCGCGGCTCGCGCTCACTCACGGCGCGCTCCGCGGGCCTGCGACGCCGCGCTCGCGGGGCTCACTCTCGAGGCGGGCGAGGAACGCATCGTCGAGGCCCGCACTCTGGCGCGCGCGGCGGTTGAGCGGCCGCCCTTGGAGCACCGCGGGCGTCAGCGGCGAGGGCAGCGCCGACCGCCAGCGGTCGTAGTCGAGGGGCGCGTCGGTGAAGTGCTCGAACCAGCGCGCCGCGAAGGCGACATGGCCGACTTCATCGCGCTCGACCTTCTCGAGCACCGAGGCACCCTCGTCATCGCCCGCGGCACGGAAAGCCTCGGCGTAGCGCCGCGAGTGTTCGAGGTTCGCGCCTTCGAGCCCGAGGCCCTGCAACGCGACGAACGCCTCGGGCGTGGCGCAGCTCGGCACGCGCTGCCAGAACCAGTCGCGCACGGGAAAGTCGCCGAACTCGTGCCCGTCGCGACGCAGTAGACCGCGGTAAAGCGCGAGGTGGGCGAGTTCTTCCTTGCAGAGCCTCACGAGCCCGGCGCGGAACTCGCGCGGAGTCCTCGGAAACGCGAGCACGGCCCAGGCAAACAGCTCCGCGGCTTGCAGCTCGTGATGGACGAAGGTGTGCAGCAGGCGGGCGCGGGCCTCGCGGGAGCGCAGAGCGTCCGGCCGGGGCGCGGAAGGGCTGCGAGAAACCACGCGCCAGCCTGCGGGGCGGCCGGGGATCTCGATCCGCAGGGCGACGGGCTCCGACTCCCAGCTCGCCTCCGCGCGCGAGTCCGGCGGCGCGGCTGGCGCGAGTTTCTGCTCCGCGCACGAACTGCGGATGAACTCCGCGCAAAAGCGCTCGATCGTGGCCGCGCGCCCGAAGGCGACGGCAGATGCGGCGGTCGAAGGCTCCTGCGCGTGCATGGCTTGGGTGTTGCAAGGTAGCACGCTGTGCGCGCGACCGGCCGAGGTGGACACCGACAGGAATCGAACCGAACTCGCGGTTCCAAGCGCTGCGCGGTGTCCCTATAGTGCCACGATGGAGATGGCGGCAGGCAACCTCGCGGCAGCGGACAGCACCCCCCGGCGAAGTGCGCAGGAGAGCGCTGGCCAAGCGGAGCAGCACCGCAGCGGGAGGGACCTCCTGCGGGCGACGGAGCGCTACGCCTTCGACTCCCGCGGTCGCAGCTGGTTCCACCTGCTCTCCACCGTGTCGCTCGTCACGGGCGCGCTGCTGTGCGCGGGCCTAGCGCCATGGTGGCCGCTGCAGCTCGCGGGATCGATCCTCGCGGCCCTGCTGTTCGTGCGCGCGTTCATCCTGTTCCACGATTTCATGCACGGCTCGATCCTCAAAGGGTCGAAGGTGGCCGAAGG
>JBIKYW010000398.1:0-3765 GCA_044355055.1 Planctomycetota bacterium
GTCGAAGCGTCCGCGCCACGCCCCGCGCCGCGTGAGCGCGAGAGAATCCTCGAAGCTCGCACAGCGACGCACGATGGCGATCGACTGCGGCCCCGAGAGCCGGATCACGCCGCGCACACCCGGTCCGGGCGGCGTGGCGATCGCCGCGATCGTGCTGCGGCGCGCCATGGGCTCACTTGCGCTTGCCGCCCCGCCCGCGCGACGTCTCCGCCGCGCGCTGCGCCTCCTCGGCGCGCGCCATCATCTTCTGCATCCACGACTTCTTCTCCTGCCCCGGAGGCGGGATCGAGTCGTCGATCGGCCAGATCTTCTTCACGACCGTCATCTCGAGGATGCCGAGGCCCGACTGCGTGATCATGTAGAGCGAGAGACCCGCCGCGTAGTTGTAGAGGAAGATGCCCATGATCGCGGGCATCCACATCATCATCTTCTGCATCTTCGCAGCTTGCTCGTCCGTGGGAACGGGCATCAGCTTCTGCTGCCAGATCCAGAGCACGATCATCAGGATCGGAAGCAAGTTGAAGTACTCGATCACACCGATGAACGGCAGGTGCGTATCGAGGTTGAGCGTGAGCAGGGCGTCGGGCTTCGACAGGTCGTCCATCCACAGCGCGAACGGCGCGTGGCGCAGCTCGAACGCGGTGCGCAAGCAGGCGTACAAGCCGAAGAACACCGGCATCTGCACGAACATCGGGAGGCAGCCGCCCAACGGCGGCGCGAGTCCTTCGCGCGCGAAGAGCTCCTGCTGCAGCTTGCGCATCTTGGCCGGATCTTCGGCGTGGCGCTTCTTGATGGCGTCGAGCTCGGGCTGGAAGCGCTTCATCTTCTTCTGGAAGCGCGCCATCGCCGTCTGCGAGCGGCGGTTGAACGGATACAGGATCAAGCGCACGCACAACGTGAGCAGGATGATCGCGACGCCCCAGTTGCCCACGATCCCGTGGAAGAAGCGCAGCGTCGCGACGAGCACCGCACCGAGCCCCGCGAGCGAGAACAGGCCGCAGAAATTGCCGATGTCGCCGTCGATCAGCGCCTCGAAGTCCGCATGCTCGGCGTACATCACCTTCGAGTCCTTCGGACCCGCGTACAGCGCGTAGGGGTAGCTCAGCGTCTCACCCTTCTTCGGCAAGTTGAGCTCGACCACGACGTCGGAGACGACGAACTTCCACTGCTCTGCCGCCTTCTCGGGGTTCGCGCGCGCCGCGGCGTCGTCGAAGAGCCGCCGCCAGCGCGCGCTCGTCATCGAGGCGCGCGTGACGTCGTTCGCGCCGCGCATCAAGACCGCGAAGTAGTGGTTGTGCACGCCGACGAACGAGAGCTCGTCGAACGGGACCTCGAAGGTGTTCGACTTTTCGCGCCCCATGTCGTCGCGCGGCACCGACTGCGCGATCGGTAGCATCGCGCGCCGCGGCAGGTCTTCGCTCGTGCGGCCCGCGGCGATCGCCTGCGGGTCGACGTAGAACTTGTCGGTCGAGTCCTGCGGCAGGATCTCGGCGGGCGTGAACAGGTAGCCGAGCCGCCGCGTGCCATCGAGCGATTGGTTCTCGATGGCGAGTTCCACGTCGATGCGGTAGCTCTTCGGCTGGAAGCGCACGCGCTTGATCCAGCGCACGCCGCTGCCTTGCGCGAGGTCGAACTCGACGCCTCCCTCGATCTCGCGCATCCGCCACAGCGCGGTTTCCAGCGGCTCGCGCTCCAGATCCTTGCTCGAAGGCTCGCTGCGCCACGCGAGCGAGCCCGTCGCAGCACCGCCGGAGAGCTTCGAGTCGAGCAGCGTCACCCAGTGCTCCGCATCGAGGCGTGCAGCGGAGTCGAGCTCGATCTGGTCGTAGAAGTTGGCGAGCTTGAGCTCCGTGAGGCGCGCGCCGCGGTTCGAGAAGGTGGCGCGGTAGCTGCCGACCTCGCCGGGCGTGCCGATCTGAACGACCAGCGTGCGCTCCGCGTCCTCGCCGACGCGCTCGCCCAAGATCGGTCGATCGTCGGCGGGCTTCGCGGCGGGCTTGGGCTCGGCCTGCGGCTGGCTCGCCTCGATCAAGGCTTCCACCGTCGCCTTGGGCTCGGGGGGCGGCTTGGGTGCGAAGAACTGCCACGCGACCAGCACGACGGTCGAGAGCAGGAGGGCAGTGAGCAGGCGCTTTTCCAAGGGAAGTCCGAGGTGGGCCGTGGGAGAGCCGGTGAGGGGACGGGAGGCGAGGGACGGCGCTACTGGCCGAGCGCGAGGCGGTCGGCGAGGTGAACGGGGAGCTCGGGCACGGCGCGGATGTGGTCCTGCGCGCTTGCGACGTCGTACTCGAGACGCACGAAGCTCAGGTTGCGGCCGTCGAAGAGCGCGTAGGAGAGACGGCGATCGCCGTCGCGCGGCTGGCCGACCGAGCCGACGTTGACGATCGCGCGGCAGCGGCTGAGGTTCCCGAGGTCGTAAGGCCCCTCGGTTCCACGCGGCCGGTAGTAGCGTCCGTCCTCGTAGAAGATCCCCGGCACGTGGCTGTGCCCGACGAAGCACACTCCCGAGCGTCCTTCGGGATCGACCGCGCGCATGCGATCGAAGTTGCCCTGCATCTTCGCGCCGTCGCGCGCATCGCGCGGCAAGAGGTACTCGCGCACCGGATCACGCGGACTGCCGTGCGCGTACATCGCGCCGTCTTCGACGAGGAACGGCTCGAGCCCGCCGAGGAAGTCCCAGTAGGCGAGCGCCTTGTCGCCCGAAGGCCCGCCCAAGTTGATCTGGTCGCGCGTCCAGTCGATCGCGCGACGCGCGTTGGGGTTGAAGTCCTCGCCCGAGGAGAGCACCGCGTACTCGTGGTTCCCCTGCAGGCACAGCCCAGGCTTGCGCCCGTCTCCGCCCGCGAGAGCCTCGATCAGAAGCTCGAGACACTCCGTCGGCCGCGCCCCGTAACCGATCACATCGCCGAGGCACACGAATCGCTCCGCACCCCGCTCGCGCGCGTCCCGCAGAGCGGTCGAGAGCGCGGGCAAGTTGCTGTGCAGGTCGGAGATGAGGGCAGTCAGCGGATACGTCACGGGCGCCGGGTCCCAAGGGTCGGGCCGGACGGCGGCGCCCACTCCACGAGGGTCGGGGATTATCGGGACCACTGCCCACGGCGGCAAGCCCTAGGGGAGGACCGCCACCATGCTCCACGGGCCGCGCAGATGCGAACCGGTGCAGGAGTAGCCCACCCACGCGGCCCTGATACGCTCCAGCGCTGCGGCAGATTCCGCGGCCCCGGCGCCCCATTCCCCGCCGCTCGTCCGGACCGCGTCCGCGGCCGATCGGCAGTAGGCGAAGCCCGTGACTTGGCGCAGCTGCAAGACGAAATGCACGCCGACCACGACGACGTCCTCGTCCTGCCAGAACAGCTCGTAGCCCAGCTCGTTCTCGCGCGGACTCTCGACGAACTCGAGGAGCTCCCCCTCGTGACGGTCCAAGAATCCGTACTCGTCGACGTCGAGCCACTTGCAGCCGACGAGCAGGAGTGCGGGCGAGAGCGCGAGCACGCTCCAGAGCACACCGAGCACCGACGGAACTCGAAACGTCGAAATGCCGCGTGCTAGCTGCCAAACCAACGTGAAGAGACCGCCCACAAATCCGATCGGAAGCAGCGCATACATCGCGAGGACCCAGAGCATGCCGACGAGGTTGCTGCCCGGGGACTTCCCGAGGTCGAGCAGGTACCACTCCGTCGGCACGATCGCGACCGGCAAGATCAGGCAGAACGAGATTCGAAGGCCGAGGACAAACGTGCGCCCAACGCCTCGCACGAGGGACGG
>JBIKYW010000399.1:0-3758 GCA_044355055.1 Planctomycetota bacterium
TGCGCGGCGCGTAGCCATCGGCGAGCTCCCGGCGCTTGTCGGCGTGGCCGAGCTCCGCGAGGGGGACGAGCATGAGCGCGAGGGTTCCGAGTCGTGTGGCCAAGGTCTTCATGGTGGGCATGGCTCCTCGATCTGAGGCCGTGGCCGGAAGGGCCGCGCCTGCGTCCGACACAGTGCGAAGCGCGTGCCAAGCAAGTTCTGCCGAGCTGGGGGCCTGCCGAGCGCCCCCTAGAGCCCCTTCCCCAGGGCCGCCGAGCTCGCGGACTGTCCACGCGCGTGGTCACTGGGCGATACTGCAAGAGACATGATCCTCCCGCACGCTCTGCTGGCCCTTGTGCTCGCCTTCGGACAAGACCCCGCACCCGCTCCCGCGACGGGGGATTTGGGCTGGCGACGCGTCACGGTCGAAGCCGCGCAGGAGGCTGCGAAGTCGGAGAAGCGCGCGCTCGTGCTCGGCTTCTACGATTCGAGCAGCGAGGCAGGGCGGGCCTTCGACGCGAAGGTGTTGCAGGACGCGGTCTTCGTGCGCTGGCTCGAAGCGCGCACGGTGGCGCTTCGTCTGGACCTCGCGAGTCAGCCCGCACTCGCTCGCACGCTCTCGATCGAAGGGCCGGGCGCCGTGGTGGTCTGCACTTCGGCTCTGGAGGAAGTCGAGCGCTGGAGCAGCGAAATCGAGCCGCGTGCGCTGATGACGGCGATGCAGCCGATGCTCAAGCACGTCGACTTCATGGCCCCGGCGCGCACGCGCGTCAAAGAGAACCCCAAGAGCGCGATGGCGCGAGCCCTGCTCGGCGACACGTACATCGACTGCCTGATGCACGACCGCGCGATCGAGCACTACCTCTGGGCGTGGGACCATGGCGCAAGCGAACCTGAGTTCGCGCAGATGCGTCGCGAGGTGACGATCTACAAGCTCGGTCAGATGGCGAACCGCCTGAAGCCGGTGCGAAAGGAACTGGTGACGCGGCGCGATGCGGCGACCGCGCGTCTTCTCGCACCTCAGGAGGGAGATGTGCGACTCGAGCTCGCGCGCGACGTGGCGGCGCTGAACTCCGCGCTGATCGCGCCGGAGCGACAGCTCGAGACGTGGAGCGCGCTGCGCACGCAGGACAAGGTCGATCCGAGCGTGCTCCGCGCGAGCTTCCCCGACATGCTCGCGCAGTACCTGTTCCGTGAGCGGCGCTTCGAGGAGTTCCTCGCGGGTCGCGGGGATGTGCTGGCGGACTTCGACGCGCGCTACGTGGCGCTGACGAAGGATCTCGCGGCGCAGGCCGCTGCCGCGACGCCGCAGGTCGGAACTGCGGAGCCGAAGCAGGGCATCGATCCGCTCGAAGTGCGTCGAACCTCGCTGCTCGCGTCCGCGAGCATGCACGTCGAGGCACTTGCGTCTCTCGCGCGCACCAAGGACGCGGGCGCGCTGGCCTCGCTGGTGCTCGGATTCGACCGACGCGCTGCAGCTTTTGCGACGTTGGCGGGTGCGGCAGCGCGCGGGAACGCTTCAGAGCTGCACGAAGAGCTCGTCGCGCGTGCCCGCAAGGAACTGACGAACGCGACGGAGCTCGCCCAGTTCGAGAGTCAGCTCGCTGGCGCGAAGTCGCGCGCCCGCTAGCGCGGCAGCGGCTGCAACACGAGGTCGTCGATCGGATCGAGCTCCCGTGCCCGATTCATGGCGGTGTCGGCGGCATCGGCCTCGCCGAGGGCTTCACGCGCGAGGGAGAGTCCGTGCCACGCCGTGGTCGAGTTCGGATAGCGGGTGGTCAAGAGATCGAACACGGTGCGGGCTGCATTGTGCTGACCGAGCTGCGAGAGTTGCCGCCCCAGACGCAACGCTTCCGCGGGTGCCGAGGCGCAGAGTCGCTCGGCCTGCGTGCGGAAATCGGCGGGCCCGATCGTGCCATCGAGCAAGAGCCGGTCCGCGACGAGCTCTCCGTCTTCGTCCGCGTAGGCGAGTCCGACGGACACGAGTGCCGCCGCAGGAGCGACCGCCTCGGCGCGCAGCATGGCGCTCTTCAGCTCCTTCAGCGCATCGAGCTGCGCCGTGCCGCAGCGCCAGCGTGCGAAGAGCGCGGGGTGCAGGTTCGTGTCCGCCGATTGCATCAGCAGCTTGAACGTGCGCTCCGCCGGGTCGGTGAGCTCGCCGAACAGTCGCCGGGGCGCAGCGAACTCGAGGCGCATGTTCATGTCCGTGTTGACCGCGCTGCTGCCGGCCGTGGCAGCGAAGCGCGCGAGCCCGTGCTCGTCGAGCCAAAGGCGCGCGAGTACGACGGAACGCACGTCGCGCGTCCCGAAGTGGCGGTCCAAGTCCTCTGCGATTTCCGGCGTCGCATCGACGAGCCTCTGGGCACGGTCGAGAGTCGCGGCGTCAGGGAAGATGTCGATCTCGCTGGCGAGGATCAGCGTGTCGTAGTGGCCAAGTCGCAGGAACGCGCAGCGGGGGAAGACGCGTTGGATCGTGTGTACGACGAGCGCATAGTCCTCGGCGTCAAAGGAGTAGGTCTGGAGCCACTGCGCGAGCATTCCGCCGCGTGCCAGCTTGCGCTGTGCCGTGCGGTAGTACTCTTCGGTGAAGAGGTTCGCGACGCCGGCGATCCATGGGTTCGAGGGCTCGCTGACGATCAGGTCCCAGCCGCCGGGGTGGCCTTGAAGGAAGCTGCGGCCGTCGTCGACGACGACCTTCACGTTGGGGCGCTCGAGAGGCCTGTGATTCACACGCTCGAACCAACGCGTGGCCTCGATCACGCCGCGCTCGATCTCGCACACCGTGACCTGCGCGCTCGGCACGCACGCCGCGGCGCCTGCCGTGGTGCCCGACCCCATCCCGATCACGAGCACGTTGCGCGCGCTCGGGCGCAGAAACTGCGGAATCCACGTGATCCCGAGCTGGGTCGGCATGTCCTCGCCCGTCGATGCGTCGACCTTGCCGTTGGCGCGCAGGTTGAAGAAGTCCTCGGACTTTTCGCCCGCGCCGAGCTGGAGCTTGTCGCCTTGCAGCACGAGCACGTTGCAGTTCGCGCCCTCCTCGAAGAACACCGGCCGCATCGTGCTGCGCAGATCTTCGGGAGACGTCGGACCGTACATGTAGCTTCCGACGTTCGTGTCGAGCGGATCGGGACGGCGCCAGTCCGACAGCAGGATGCTCGCGAGCACGATCGACGTCGCGACGGCGATCGTGCGCAGCCGGAAGAGCACGAGCGGCAGCAGGGCGTACGCCAACAGAGCTGCACGGAAGGTCCAGAAGCTGCCGAGCGCCGGGAGCACGACGAGTGCCGCGAGCGCGGCTCCCGCGATCGAGCCCGCCGTGTTCCAGGCGTAGAGCGCGCCCACCGCGTGACCGGCACGCGCAGCGCCTTGGCGCGTGAGCTGCACGAGCGCGGGGAACAGGAGTCCCATGCCCAGCGTAGGCAGCAGCTGAAGTGTCGCCGCGACGAGCGCACACAAGACGGCATTGAAGCCACCGTCGCCGCGCGCGTCGCGGAGATGTCCGACGGCGCGGGCGAGCTCGGGCTCGAGGGCAAGTCCCGCGAGCGTCGAGAGCACGATGAGTCCCGCCGACAGGCTCACCAGTCCTTCGAGCCGCGGCCGGTCGGCGAAGCTCGTGCGGTACCACAAGCTCCCGAGTCCTATGCCGAGGATGAAGATGGCGAGCGTCGCGCTGAACGCATACGTCGTTCCGCCGAGCAGTAGCGCGAGCTCGCGCGCCCACAGCATCTGCAGGGTGATCGAGGCCACGCCGCTCGAGAGCGCAGCGAGGTGAAGCG
>JBIKYW010000400.1:0-3753 GCA_044355055.1 Planctomycetota bacterium
CCGTCCCGACTGGATCGGGAAGTCGGGGTGACTCCAGTTGTCCTGAGACCAGTTGCTCGTGCTGGTGTGGCACGACTCGCAGCTCGTGCTGAAGCCCGACTGCGCATGGTTGGGATTCGTGGTCGCCTGATAGTCCGATAGGTGACACGAACTGCAACCGCTGGAGATGCCCGCGTGGTTGAAGTTGGCGACGTTCCAGTTCGACGTGGTGTGGCACTGCTGGCACGTGAGCGGGAAGCCCTGTGCCGCGTGGTTGGGGTTGGTCGTCCCTTGGTAGTCCGACAGGTGGCACGTCGAGCAACTCGCCGTGATCCCCGCGTGCGAGAAGTTCGCGCCGAGCCACGTGCTCGTCGAGTGACACTGCGCACAGTTCGTGGGGAACGTGAATGCCGCCGTGGTGTGGTCGGGATCTGCGGCGGTGTCGTACTCCGCCTGGTGGCAGTCGACGCACTGGCTCGACGTGCCTGCGAAGACGTTGTTGGCATGGCACTCGGAGCAGCTGGCCGCACGGTGCGCGCCCGAGAGCGGCCAGAAGCCGTGGGTAAACGCCGCGCCATTCCACGCGACCGGCAGGTGGCAGCGCTGACAGTCGCTCGTCCAGCCCTGAGCGGCATGATCGGGACTCGTCGCGCGCGCGAGGTCTTGGGCGTGGCAAGATTCGCAGCTCGTGTCGGCGCGTGCGAAGTTGCCGGTCTGCGCGCCAGGGTGACATTGCCAGCAGGCGGCGGCCGCGTGGGCGCCGACGAGCGGGAAGCGCGTCCGCGCATGCGTCGCGATCAGCTCGCCCGGCCTCCACGTCGCCTGATCGTGGCAGCTCTCGCACTCAGGCCCCATTTGCGAGCGGTGCGGATCTTCGTGGCAGCCACCGCATCCGCGCGCGGCAAACATCTCCACCGGACCGCGATCGTTATGGCAGCGCAAGCACTCGGCCGCGCGGTGCGCGCCTTCGAGCGCGACCCCCGTCTCCTTCTCGTGGTCGAAAACGAAGTCGGCGCGGATCTGGTCCCAGCCCTTCCCTTCGTGACACAGGGAGCAATCGGCGGGAAACTTCTCGTGCGGGATGACCGGCCCACGCTCGTCCCACCACCCCTGCACCGGCGTCCCGTCGCGCACGGCCGTCGCGCAGGCGACCGTGAGGGCGACGAGCAGCGCAAAGCCGAGTGAGCCCCGAAAAATCCAAGCGCCCAGACGCGCTCCAGCGTGCGAATCGTGGCCCATCCCTAGAACCTCCTCTGCAGCCAGACACCCGCGCTCGTGGCGTCCTGCTCGTCACCGAAGTAGAAGTCCGCGCGAAGCGCACAGAACCAGTCCGCGCCGAGCGCAAAGTCCCAGTTCGTGCGCAGATTGTGCTGATTCAGCGTCGCGTAGTCACCGCCGGCGTTGTCCGGCTCATGCTGCGCGAACTCATAGGCGAGCGAGAGCGTGCCGGCGTCCGTCCAGCGGCTCGCGCCCAAGCGCAGTCCGGCGACAGTGTCGCTCGCGCCGTCGAGCGCGAACAGCGAACTCCACACCTCTCCCTGCTCCCACAGCCAGTCGCGCTTGGAGAGCCGCAGCTCCCCGCCCAACCCGCTGTCGTCTTGGTCGCTCCACAGATCCGTCCGGGCCGACAAGCGTGTCCCCTTGGTGAGCTCGCGCCAACCGGAGAAGTTCACGCGCTGAACCTCCCCTTCCGAGAGCGTCGTCGCCGTCGCCGGAGGCAGGTCGTCGCGCAGCATCCACGGCCAGCGAACCTGCGAGAACGCCGCTGCGAGTCCCCAAGCGCCAGAGACCTGATAGCGACCATTCAAGTGCAGCTCGGTGAGCTCGAATCCCTCCGGCTTGCCGCTGTCGTCGGCCGTGTACCAATCCACCCACGCCGAGCCCGCGATCCACAACCGCTCGCTCGCGCGCCACGCAAAATCGGCGAGCGCGGTGTCGCGGTCTTCATGGCCTTCGTGCCACGTCTTCTGCAGCGCCGCGCCGAGCGAGAGCTCTCCGTCCGTGCCGCCCACGTGTCGATAGAACACGCTCGTCTGCACATCGTCGCCCGTGTCGAGACTGGCATTCCACGCGGGCAAGAGTCCCGCGCTCACTCCCCAGCGATCGCCTCCAGAGGTGCGCTGCACGTACTCCGCGCCGTCGATCACTCCAAGCTGCGGCAGTTCCGAGTGAAGGAAACGGCCGAGCTCGATACGGCGCGGATTTTCGCGCCAGTCGCCGAGGCGCCACGAGGCGCGGTCGACGCGCAGGCGATCGAGCGTCTCCGAACCGTCGTCGGTGTCGCTCGAGCGATGAAAGAACTCGCCATCGAAGCGCACGACGTCCCCGCGACCCGTCGCATTCTCCCATTCGCCGTCGAAGCCCGTTCGCGCGAGCAGGTACTCACGACTGCCGCCGCTCGAGTCGAAGGTGCCATCGATTCCCGTGTACCACCGACCGCGGAAGCGCGCTTCCCGCTCGGCCGGTGTCGGAGCCTTGGTCGGTGCGAGCAACGGCGCCGCGGGGTCCCACGCTTCCTTGGGATGTGTCCACGCGGGCGCAACGGGCGCGCCCAGCCGTTCCGCCGGAAGCAAGACCTCTGCCTGCTCCCCGACACCGACGAGTGCGTCGGGCGACAGGGCCTCGCAGCGAGCGGTCTGGCGCGAAACGCTGCGCACGATGAACTCGACGGTCTGTCCGGCGGCCGCGAACACGCGACCGCGATCCCCGGGCTCGATGTGCGCATCCGAGCCCTGATCGATGTAGAAGGCCGTTCCAGAGAGCGCGGTGACGCGTGCGTCGACGCGTCGCGCCGCGGGCTCTTGCGCGGCAGCCAGAACGCACAATGCCGGAAGGCACGCCACGGGGAGGAGCCTCATTCTTTCCCCCTCTCGAAGCCGTGGCAATCGACGCAAGTCGTCCCCAGCGGACGATAGCGCACGGCGGTGCCGCCCGCAGCGAGCGGCGACGGCTTGTGGCAAGCGCTGCACGCGAGCTTCCCGTGGTTCGCGTCGAGAGCAAAGCGTGAGTCGCGCGCATGGTCGAACGCGAGTGTGCTCCATGCCTCCGCGGAAGCGTGGCAAGCCGTGCAGTCTCGGTCGGCAAACTGTCCGACGTGCGGATCCGTGTGGCAGTCCGCGCAGCGCGGACCACTCGCGATTCCGAAGCGACGTCCACGAGAGTCCGGCGCGGCCCGCGGCACGTGACAGGCCTCGCACGCCGCACGCGCGTGGGCCCCCTCGAGCGCGAATCCCGTGGCCGACCCGTGCTCGAACGTGTCCCGCGCGTGTGCTGCGAAGGACTGGGGTACGTGACAACGCGCACAACCGGACTTGCCGTCGATCACCGCCGCGATTGCGTCGAAGTGACCCGCGTGCGCATCGGCGTGGCAGCCTGTACAGCTCTGCGCCAGCGGACCCGTCGCGAGCAGGGTCACCGCGCGCAGTCGCCGCGCCGAGACGACGCGGCGGTCGTCGCGCGGAGGTTCGACCGCCACCTTGTGGCAGGCATCACAAGCGGTGTGGGCGTGTGCCCCATCGAGCGAGAAACCGGTCCAAGCGCCGTGGTCGAAGGCTCTCGAAAGCTCGCGGAAGTTCTCTACGCCATGACAGCGCTCGCAGGTGCCCCGCTCGGCTTCGCTGGCTGCAGGCGAGCCGCGATCGAACGCGCCTTCATGAACGTCCGCGTGGCAGGTCGCGCACTCGTCGACAGGAGTCCCAAAGACACTCGCAACGCGACCAAAGCTACGACCGAGCGCATCGGGCTGAGAGCTGCGCGCATGGCAACGCTCGCACT
>JBIKYW010000401.1:0-3750 GCA_044355055.1 Planctomycetota bacterium
TGTCGAGCAGCACGTTGCCGCCGAGCGTGCCCATGGTGCGCAGCTGCGGTCCCGCGATCAGCGAGCACGCTTGCGCGAGCGCGGGCGCGTGCGCGCGCACGAGGTCGCTCGCGGCGACGTCCGCGAGCGACGTCATCGCGCCGATCACGAGTGAGCCGTCGTCGCGCGTGCAGATGCCGCGCAGCTCGCGCACGTTCGCGAGCGAGACCACGCGCGGCGGCGTGAAGAGCTCGTGCTTCATGTTGGGCACGAGGTCGGTGCCGCCGGCGACGAGCATCGCGCCGGGGCACTCGGCGAGCAGCTTCACGGCCTCGGCGACCGTGTGCGGCGTGCAGAGCTCGAACTTCGGAAGGCGCAGCATCAGCGTGCTCCTTGCGCGGTGGCGACAGTCTCGCGCTCGCGCTTTTCGCGCAGCGCCGCGAGGACCTTCGCGGGGGTGAAGGGCAGGTGCTTCAGTCGAATTCCGACCGCGTCGTAGACCGCGTTGGAGAGCGCTGGGAGCGACGGGTGCAGCGGACCTTCGCCCGCTTCCTTCGCGCCGTAGGGGCCCTCGGGGTCGATCGACTCGACGATGCGCGCGCGGAACTCGGGCGTGTCGAGGCTCGTCGGCAGGCGATAGTCGAGCAGCGACGGACCGCGGTGGAGGCCGAAGCGGTTGACGTCGTGCTCTTCGAAGAGCGCCTCGGCGATCCCCATGTACGCGGAGCCTTCCATCTGTCCTGCGACGATCATCGGGTTGAGCGCGCGGCCGCAGTCGTGGGCGACCCACACGTCGTGAACCGTGATGCGACCCGTTTCGACGTCGACCGAGGCATCGACCACGTGCGCCGTGAACGAGTACGCGGGCGAGGCGCCGATCGTGCCGCCGCGGTAGTCGCCGCCGAGCTTGGGCGTGTTGTAGGAGCCGGTCGCGCCGAGCGTGTCGAACTTCGTCTCGGCGAGGTGGAAGGCCTCAACCGAGGTCATCGAGCGCGAGGTGTCCTCCAAGTCGATCGCGAGGCCTTCGAGCAGCCGCACGCGCGTGGGCGCGCAGCCCCACTTCTCGGCGACGGCGGCGACGAGCTGCTCGCGCAGCTTGCGGCAGGCGTCGATCGTGGCGTTGCCGACCATGAAGGTCACGCGGCTCGAGTAGGCGCCGAGGTCGACGGGGCAGAGGTCCGTGTCGGCCGCGACGACGCGGATGCGCTCGATCGGAATGCCGAGCTCCTCCGAGACGATGTAGGCGCACATCGAGTTCGAGCCCTGACCGATGTCGTTGCCGCCGGTGAAGACAGTGACGAGGCCGGAACGATCGACCTTGAGTTGGATGCCCGCCTGCGGCATCTCGTTGGGATACACGGGGTAGTTCGTGCCCGAGATGTACATCGAGCCCGCGACGCCGAGGCCGCGGCCGAAGCCGAGCTTGCCGCGGCGCTCGCGCCAGCGACTCGCGCGCTCGACCTCGTCGAGGCACTGCAAGAAGCCGTTCGAGGTCACGCGCTGGCCGTTGACGGTGCGCGTGAAGTCGCCTTGAAAGTTGCGGCGGCGAATCTCGATCGGATCGAGCGCGAGCTTCTCCGCGAGCTGGTCGAGCTGCACCTCGAAGGCGAAGCGCGGCTGCACGGAGCCGTGGCCGCGCTTGGGGCCGCAGGGCGGCTTGTTCGTGAAGACGCGCGTCGAGTCGAAGCGGTAGGTGGGGAAGTGATAGGGGCCCGTCAAGAGCTGGCCCGAGTAGTACGTCGTGACGAGGCCGAACGAGCTGTAGGAGCCGCCGTCGATCAGGATCTTGGCGTCGACGCCGGTGAGCTTGCCGTCTTTCGTGGCGCCGCTTCGGTAGTGCAATTGCATCGGGTGGCGGCCGCGGTGCGCATAGAAGACCTCTTCGCGCGTCCAGAGCATCTTCACCGCGCGCCCCGTGAGCATCGCCAGCTTCGCGACGCAGAACTCGAGGCTGAAGGGGTCCGACTTACCGCCGAAGGCGCCGCCGAGGCAGGGCTGGATCACGCGGATCCTGTGCGCGGGCAGCTCGAGCACGCGCGACAGCGCGCGGTGCACGTAGTGCGTGATCTGCGTGGCGGACCACAGCGTCAACACGCCGTCGGGCGAGTAGGTCGCGACCGCGCAGTGCGGCTCGATTGGTGCGTGCGTGGAGCCATGGAAGAAGTAGTCGTCTTCGACCACGACGTCGGCGCTCGCGAGCGCCTCGTCGACCTGCCCGAACTCGAGCTGCACGCTCTTCGAGATGTTGCCTTCCTTGCGACCCTCGTGGATCGCGGGCTCCGCTCGAACCAGCGACTCGCGCGGATCGAGGAAGGTGTGCAGCAGCTCGTACTCGACCTCGATCAGCTTGAGCGCGGCGTTGGCCGTGTCCTCGTCGATCGCAGCCACCGCCGCGACCGGGTCGCCGATGAAGCGCACCTTGTCGACCGCGAGCGCGTTCTCGTCCGGAGTCCACGGAATCACGCCGTACTTGATCGGCATCGACTCGCCCGTGATCACCGCGTGCACGCCCTTCAGCGCGCGCGCTTTCGACGTGTCGATGCGACGGATCTTGGCGTGCGGATGCGGGCTGCGCAGCGTCTTCGCGTGCAGCATGCCGGGCAGCGTGATGTCGTCGGCGTAGATCGCGGCGCCGGTCGCCTTGGCGATGCCGTCGACCTTGCGATGCGGCTTGCCGACGGTGACGAACTCTCGGTTCGACTTCGCGCCCGGCTCGCCGGGGCCCCAAGGAGCGCCCGGTCCGTGCAGATCGCGCGCGCTCACGGGCGAGCCTCCTTCGCGACGGGCGGCGCTTCCCACGAGCGCGGCGCGGGCGCGAGGCCGAGCGACGTCGCGACCGCCGACTCGACGGCCTCGAAGATCTGCGTGTAGCCCGTGCAGCGGCATAGGTTGCCGGAGAGCGCGTCGCGCATCTGCTCTCGCGAGGGTGTGGAGCAACGGTTGAGGAGCGCGCGCGCGGAGAGAATCATTCCGGGCTGGCAGAAGCCGCACTGCAGGGCACCGCAGCGGTCGAAGGCCTCTTGGACGGGATCGGCGCCCTTGCCGCCGGCGCGCAAGTGCGCGGGCATGAGGCCTTCGATGGTCGTGATGGCGCGACCTTCGCTCGCGCGTGCGAGCGAGAGGCACGACAGCACCGGCTGTCCGTCGACCAGCACGGTGCACGCGCCGCAGTCGCCCTTGTCGCAGCCCTGCTTCGAGCCCGTGAGCCCGAGGCGGTAGCGCAGCACCTCGAGCAAGGTCCAGTGGTCCGGGGCCGACACTTCGTGCGTGTCGCCGTTGACCTCGAGTCGGTATTCACCCATGCGGCGCATTGTCGCCGCCGAGGGGGCGCGTGGAAAGCCCGCAGGACGGCTTGTTCAGCGCTCGCGGGGCTCCGCGGAGCCCTCTCCGGCGGGCCGCTTCTGCAGGAAAGGGGCGACGAAGCGGCGCAGGCGGCGGTGCAGGGGCGCCGAGTCGAGCTCGTGGCCTGCGGCGCGCGAGAGCTCCTCGATCTCGACCAGCCGCCAGAGCGCGCGCAGCGCCCAGCGCCCATCGCCTGTCGACTCCAGCCAGTCCAGCACGGCTCCGGCGCAGACTTCGAGGTCGCCGAGCGCCTCGGCGGTGAGATCGCCGCGCTCGCGCAGCGCCAGCCGCACGCGGTGGACGCGCTGGTCGAGCGCGACGAGCACCCCAGAGTTCGGAGGCGGCAGCGGCGGGTTGGTGCGAGCCTCGGCCAGTTGGAGGTCCATCTCGCTGCGGCTCGCTTCGTCGGGCTCGTTGCCCACCGCGTAG
>JBIKYW010000053.1:0-11388 GCA_044355055.1 Planctomycetota bacterium
GCGTCGTGTCGAGCCACTTCACGACGGTGGCGCGGAAGCTGTCGACGAGGATGCCCATGCCCGCGGTCGCCGAGAGTGCGATCGCGAGCGCGGCGATCGCGACGGAGCTGCGCGCGAGGTGGCTCGTGATTCCGCGGGTCGCGATGCGACCAAGGCTGCCAGCGGCGAGTCCGGCGAGCGGCGCGACGACACGGCATGCGAGCGAGGTCGCTCCGGGCACCAGCAGCGCTGCGGAGAAGAGCATCAAGAACAGCGCCGCGAAGCCGAGCGGCAGGTTATCGCCCGAAGCCCGCAGAAGCAGGATCGAGAGCGCCCCCGCGAGGAAGCCTGCGAGCGCGAGGACTCCGATGCGCGAGCGCAGCCGCGCCTCGCCCGCAGCGCGGTCGAGGATGGCGCGGGGCGCGGTTCGCATGGCGTCGAGCGCAGGGAAGAGCGCGCCGAGGAGCGTGGCGCCAATGCCCAGCGCCGCGGCCTCCGCGAACACTGCGGGTTCGAGGCTGAGCTCGCGCACGCTCACGACGTAGTAGAGGTCGTTGATGGTCTGCGTCACGAGCTTCACGAGTGCCTGCGCGAGCAGCAATCCCAAGCCGAGGCCGAGGACCGTTCCTGTCAGACCGATGGCGAGCGCTTCGGCACAGACGCGGCGGAACAGCTCGCCCCGCGTCGCTCCGATCGAGCGCAGCGTGCCCCACAGCGGGCGACGCTGCACGACGGCGAAGGTCATCGTGTTGTAGACGAGGAACACTCCGACGAGGAGCGCGAGGAACCCGAGCGCGCGGAGGTTGATGTCGAACGCCCGCGTCATTCCGGCGAGCGTCTCCGAGCGCCGCGACGCGGGCTCGATCACGCAGCTTTCGGGTAAGAGCCGCGCGAGGCGCGCAGTCGATTCTGCGAGGGCCGTCGGGTCCGTCGGCAGAACCAGGTCGATGCGCGAGAGCTCACCGCGCGTGCCGAGGAGCGACTGCGCTGTGGCGATGTCGACGAGCACGACGTCGGAGAGAGCGCTGCGCGCGAGCTCTGTGGACGGCTCGACCAAGCCCGCGAGGCGGAGCGAGCGCCGCTGGCTTCCGACCAAGAACACGAGCTCCTCCCCGAGCCCGACGCCGAGCTCGCTCGCAGTCGACGCGGAGAGCCATGCGCCGTCGCCGCGCAGCAGCGCCGCGCCGTCGAAGCCTGCGCCTCCGCTCGTGTAGGAGCGGAACGGGCCTTCCGCGAACGGATCGACGCCGAGGAGGTCGAGCGTGCGCGAGCGCGGCTCGACGAGAGCGAGCGAGCGCTGCACGATCGGAGCGGCGGGCGGGCGATGGGGCTTGAGCGCAAGCGCGGTGTACACGCTCTCCGGGACGGAAGGCGTGCCGCGCACGACGTGTGTCGCATCGCCTGAGATGGCGCGCGTCGCAAGCTCGAAGGAGCGTCTCGCGCTCGCCGCAGCGGTGTCGATGCCGACGACCACGGCTACGCCGACGGCCACCCCGAGGATCGCGAGCACCAGCTGCGCAGGATGGCGCGTCAAGTAGCGCAGGCTCGCGCGCGAGAGCAGCGAGATCACTTGGACTGGCTCCGCGCGCGCGGGGCGATGCGGCCGTCGTGCAGCTCGAACACGCGGTCACCGATGGCTTCGGCCTCGGCGCTGTGCGTGACCATGAGCAGCGTCTTCCCGCTCGGCCGCAGGAGGCGCGAGAAGAGCTCGAGCACGGCGCGTGCGTTGTGGTCGTCGAGGTTGCCCGTCGGCTCATCGGCGAGCACGAGCTCGGGGTCGTGGACGAGCGCACGCGCGACAGCCGCGCGCTGTTGCTCGCCGCCGGAGAGGCGATCGGGGAACTTGGTGCGCATCGCGGAGAGGCCCACGGCATCGAGCAGCTCGAGTGCGCGCCGTCGGCCCGCTGCGTCGAGCTTGCCGCACAGCTCGAGCGGCAGGAGCAGGTTCTCCTCGATCGTGAGCGTCGGAAGCAAGTTGAAGAACTGGAACACGAGCCCGATGCGACGGCGGCGGACGTCGGTGCGGCGTTCTTCGCTCGCGCGGCTCATGTCTTCGCCGAAGAGCTCCACGTGGCCGCTGCTCGGCAGGTCGATGCCCGACAGCACGTGGATCAGAGAGGACTTTCCGCTGCCACTGCGCCCGACGAGCACCGCGAACTCGCCGCGCGCGAGCTCGAGGTCGATCCCGTGCAGCACCTCGCGCGTGCGATCGACCTCGACGTAGCTCTTCGTGACGCCGCGCAAGCGCGCGACAGGCTGGGGGCGGTTTTCGGTCATGGGGGTCGGCAGCGAGCTCTTCGAACGCCTTCGCGTTCGCGCCGCGCGCCCCTTCGGATTCAGCGGGCCCCGTTCTTGCAGTCGCCGAATCCGACCACGGCAGCCTCCGCTCAGGCGAGGCCCTCGAGGCGGCCCGTGGAGTCGCCGAGCGCCGCGGCTTGGACTCCGAGGCGCTCGAGCAGCGAGAGCCAGAGGTTGGTGCAGGGCGTCTCGTCGGGGACGCGCAGGTGGCGGCCGCTGCGCACGTCGCAGGCCCGGCCGCCGGCGAGGAGGATCGGAAGGTCGTCGTGGTTGTGGCGATCGCCGTCGGAGATGCCGCTGCCGTAGGCGACGAGCGTCGAGTCCAAGATCGAGGCTTCGCCCTCCTTGCGGGAGAGCGCGGTGAGCAGGTGGGCGAGGAGCTCGATGTGGTGGCGGTTGATCGCGGCGATCTTGCGCAGCTTCTCGGGATCGCCGCCGTGGTGGGAGAGCTCGTGATGGCCCTCGGGCGCGCCGAGAGCGACGTAGCTGCGGCCGGAGCCCTCGTTGGCGAGCATCATCGTTGCGATGCGCGTCGAGTCGGTCTGGAACGCGAGAGCGAGCAGGTCGAACTGGAGCTTGGCGAGGTCCGCGTAGTTCTCCGGCAACGCGTCGGGTCGCTCGATGCCCGCTTCCGCGCTGCGCTTTTCGAGGAACGCGATCCGGCGCTCGAGCTCGCGCACGCCGCTCTCGTACTCGTCGAGCTTGCGCTGGTCGGCCGTCCCGAGCTGCCTC
This sequence comes from Planctomycetota bacterium, assembly GCA_044355055.1. GTDB lineage: Bacteria > Planctomycetota > UBA1135 > UBA1135 > F1-120-MAGs118. Next base: position 3,010 of record JBIKYW010000053.1, read on the forward strand.
CCGAGGCGCTTCACGTCGTCGCGCACGAAGTCGAGCACGCTCTTGCGGCGGCGGCGGAACTCGTCGCGCAGCGCCTCGGGCAGCTCGCTCGCCTCGTCGCGGAAGAGCCTGTCGAAGACGAGGCGCGGGTCGGTCTCCTTCGCGAGCGGGGTGTGGGCGCCGCTCCACGCGATGGTGTTCGAGTACGCGCACGAATAGCCGCTGTCGCACTGTCCACCGAGGCGTCCCGGCTCGCAGCCGAGCTCCAAGGAGCGCAGGCGCGTCTCGTTGCCGAGCTCGCGCGCCGCGAGCTGATCGGCCGAGATTCCCGCTTGAATCGGACCGTCGGTCTTCGCGACGTGGCAGCCGGTGAGGAACGCGCCCGCCGAGCGCGCGTGGTCGCCCGGACCGTCACCGTGCGGACGCGCCTTGTCGTGCGTGAGGCCGCTGATCACGAGCAGCGAGTCACGCCACGGCGCGAGCGGCTCGAGCGTCGGGCCGAGCTCCAGCGCTTCGCCTTCGCCGCGCGGTCGCCAGTCGGGCATGTGGATGCCGTTGGGAACGTAGAGGAAGATCGCACGGCGCGGGGCGGGCTCCGCACGCACGCCTGCGCGCGCGAGGCTCTCGAACCACGGAAGCGCGAGCGCGACTCCCATGCCGCGCAGCAGCGCTCGACGCTCCAAGTGAAGGCTCATGGCTTCTCCGCGACCACAGTACGACGGAAGGCGTCCATGCGCACGACGGCGAGCACGAGTTCTGCGAGCGTGGGGTCGCGTCCCGCGAAGCTCGCGGCGAGCGCGTCCAGCGCCGGAGCGTCCACGGGCCGCATTCCGCGTCCTATGGCGTAGATCGCGAGCTTTTCGAGCAGGCAGCGCACGAACGCGGGGTCGGCTGCGAGCTTCTTCTCCAGCTGCGCGGATCCATCGACGCGCGTCCCATCGGCCAGCTCGGCACTCGCATCGACAGGGAATCCATCGGCGTCGGTGCGCCAGCGACCGATCGGGTCGAAGTTCTCGAGCGCGAAGCCCAGCCCGTCGAGCTGGTCGTGGCAGACCGCGCACTCGGGCTTCGCACGGTGCTGCGAGAGCCGTTCCCGCAGGCTGGCGGCGGCGACGGCCTGCGGCGTCTCTTCGAGTGAGTCCACGCCCGGCTGCGGCGCGAGCGGCGGCGTGCCGAGCACGGTCTCCAAGATCCACTTGCCGCGTTTCACCGGCGACGTGCGCGTCGGGTTGCTGGTCACCGTCAGCACGCTCGCCTGTTGCAAGAGGCCACCGCGCGTCGCCCGCGCGCTCTCGTCGAGCGGAACGCGCTGCATGTGCTCTGCCGTCACGCCTTCGACGCCGTAGTGCGCAGCGAGCGTTGCGTCGAGGAACGTGAAGTCTGGGTCGAGCAGCTCGCGCGCCGGTCGATTCTCACGCAAGACCGCCTCGAAGAGCAGCTCGGTCTCGGCGCGCATCGCGGCGCGGAGCTTCGCGTCGAACTGCGGGAAGCGTGCGGCGTCCGGCGCGACGCGGTCGAGCGCGCGAAGCTGCAGCCACTGTCCGGCAAAGTTCCGCACGAGTTCGCTCGAGCGTGCGTCACGCAGCATGCGCGTGACCTGTGCCGTGAGCACGTTGTCTTCGCGTAGACGGCCCTGGACGGCCGTCTTCTGGAGCATCTCGTCGGGCAGCGTGCTCCAAAGAAAATAGGAGAGTCGTGTGGCGAGCTCGTAGCCGTTGAGGTCGCGCACCGCGCCGGCGTGCGAGTCGCTCGGGTCGCGCTCGACGCGGAACACGAAGTTCGGCGAAGCGAGGATGCCGACGAGCGCGTCGCGGGTGATGCGATCGTGCTTGGCGCCGCGTGGCGCGAGCTGCATCAACCGATCGACTTCGCTCGCGGTGACGGGGCGGCGCCATGCACGCTCGGCGAGGTGCTCGACTGCTTCGCGCGCGTTGCGGGGCTTCTCACCGGAGAAGAGCTGGCGCTGAAAGTCGGTCTCCGGCGTCCAGCCGACGGGCCCCGCGATTTCCAGCCACTCGACGTAGAGGTTGCGGTCGCGCTTCTTCTTGTCGGGTTCGTCGGGCGTGTAGAAGTCATTGACGAACCAGGCCGAAAAGCGCTGCTTTCCCGCCGGAATCGTCGCGCGCACCTCGTAGGTCTGCGAAGCGCCGCGAACGGCCGTGACGTCGAGCCGCCCGAGCGAAGTCGCACCGAGCTTGAGCTCGACGCGCGCCGGGTCGGGGCCCGCCTGCGAGGCCCACGCGCGCACGCGGAGCACGTACTCGCCGTCGCGTTCGAACTCGTGGTCGACGCCGACGAAGCCGTAGCTGTAGAGCGACCACGCGCCGTCGTGCGTCGTGAACTTCTCCGTGTGGACGACGCGCTCGTCGGGGATGCGCACCGCGTAGGGGTTGTCCGCGTCGGCGACGAGGATCGCGCGCGCGGCGATGCGCTCCGCGGCGACGACGTACTTCTCGAGCAGGACGTCGGGCATCGACAGGACGTCTCCAATCGAGTCGAAGCCGTAGCCCACCTCGTCGGGCGGGAACCAATCGTCCGTCTCGAAGCGCACGCCGCACAGGTCGGCCACGCTGTTCTGGTACTCGCGACGGTTGAGTCGACGCAACGTGGGGCGCCCCGGGTCACTCGCCTTGGCGAGCTCCGCGTCGATCCAGCGCAGCGCAGCGTCGACCTGCGCGGGCTCCGGCCGCTTGGCCTTGCGCGGCGGCATTCGCTTGGAACGCAACTCCGCCGAGATGGAGCGCAGCAGCGCGAGGTCCCCGAGAGAGCGCTCGCCACGCAGGAGCTCGTCGAAGCGCATCTCGCCCTCGGCGTCCTCGCCGGAGTGGCACTCGACGCAGCTCGCGACCAAGAGCTCCGCGAGCGGGGTGTCTTTGGCCTGTGCGGAAGCAGTGGGGCAGAGGCCTGCGAGGCAGGTCGCGAGTACGAGGAGTGCGTTCAAGCGCTCTCCAGTGTAGGCCACCCTCGACCGGAAAGTGGCGGAGGGCGGCTCCGCTGCGCGCGGGAGCCGCCCTCGGGAGAGGAAACTAGGCGAGTCGCTTGCTCACGGAGCGACGTCCGAGCGCAGGTACGTCTGCTGGAACGCGAGCGGCGTGCCCACCGGCGCACCGACGTAGCGGGCTTCGAGGGTGACCTGCGTCACGAGGGCCACGTTGAGCTGGCCCTTGCTGCGGAAGTCGAACCTCGCACCACCGGTGAGCGGGTCGGCGACCAGCGTGATCGGGAAGGTCTGGTTCAGGATGCGCGCGGAGAGCGCGATGCCCTGCGGACGGTCGACGATGCCGCGGATGCGGATTTCGTTGCCAGAGTTCTTGAAGAGCCACTGTTGCGGCACGACGGCGATGGGCGCCGTCGGGTCGACGAGCGTGGTTTCCACTTCGTTGGCGAACAGCACGTGCTCGCTCACCATGTAGCCCACGACGGCGATTTCCTGGCCGACGGCCTGCTGCAGGAAGATGCTGCGCGGAATCTCGGAGCCCACTAGGCCGAGGGTGCTCGCGGGGAAGCGCGGGTCTTGGTTGTACACGACGAGCAGGTTGCCCATCGTGAACGAGGGCGGAACGCCGTTGCCCCCGGGGTGAACCGAGGTCACGAAGCCGCCGGCGACGTTCTCCGCGAGTTCGATTACCGCTTCGCCATCGGGGATGAGGAACGAGTTGCCCGCCGCGTCCAAGTACACGTGGCCCGCGGACTTGAACGTGCCGCCGCTCGACGCCGGGTAGACCCAGCCGGTGCTCTCTTCCGCGAGCAATCCGACCACCGAACCAAAAGTGGGCGCGAGGACGGTCGGGTGCAGGGGAATCAGGTCGCGCGCCGTGGCGAAGTAGTTCGCCTGCATCACCTGCTGTATCGCAGCGTTGCGTGTGGTCGGGCGCAGCGCGTCCTGCCGCAGGTTCTCCATGGTCGAGAACAGCGAGCGGACCGCGCCGCTCTGAAGCGGCGTCACATCGCGGCCGACGGCGTTTTCATCGAGGAGTCGATCGAAGTTGTGGGCGCCGATGGCGTCGACCGTCTGGCCGTTGGCGTCCGTCACGGCCGTGCCCCCGATGCGGAACTCCGCACTATTGACGGTGGCCGGGATCGTGACGGTCTTGCCGGTCACCGTGACCGTGCGGGCCGCGGTGTTGATGTCCCAGATCGGTCCTTCGGTGATGAAGAGCTCGAGCGGCTGCTTGATCGTGAGCACGCGGCCATCGGCGAGTGTTGCGCTCTGGGCCCAGGCGGGCGCGGCGAGACCGCCGAGCAGGATCGTGGAGTGGAGCAGCGCAGAGCGGAGGACGTGCGGTTGCATAGCGGAGATTTGCTTAGGTTGGCTTTTGCTTTGGGGGGGGAGGCGGACTGGCAACTTGCCAGTCCGGCGCCGCCCGAGACCTCCCGCGGGAAAGGCCGTCTCAGTCGACATAGGAAATTGCAATCTATGGCGACGCCCTGCGCAACGGCTGAGATGAACAAGCTTCTGTTTTTTTTGTGCGTGACTCGGGCGAAGGGCCCGCGCGCATGCGGGAATGCCACTGCAACCCGGGATAGGAGGTTGCAAAGTGGTCATGCGTCGGCCGCTGTGCTGCGCTGCGGTGCAGGAAGTTTTTTCGCAGAGCGGGAACTTCCCTTGGGGCCGCCTCGTTCATGGGGGGCCGGACTTGATGCGGATGCTCGCCGCGGAGCGAGGGTCGCGCGCCGGGTGCTTCCAACCTCGGATTCAGGTGCGGACGAAATGGCGCGGGAGCCTGTCGTGGGCGGTGCGTCCGATGTGGCGGGGGGCGAAGGGTGCGCGTAGGCTCCCAGGCACGATGGCAATCGAACGAGTGGCGGCGCGGGCGAGTGGTCTGGCGGGTTGGCTGGCGACGGGGGCGCTGGCGCTCTGCGGATGCACCGCGACGGGAGCGAATGATGTTGTGCTCGGAGCGGCGAGATGGGCCGACGAGCCCGGCGCGGCCGCGAAGCGCGCCTTCGAGATCGCCGACTTCTATCGCTGCGCCACGGTGGGGGCGCCGAGCGTCTCGCCCGACGGAAAGCTCGCGGTGTTCGGCGTGCGCCGCTACGACCTGCAGGCGGGCAAGAGCTGGTCCGAGCTGTGGTCCGTGGGGCTCGACGGCAGCAACCTGCGCCAGCTCACGGCGGGTCGCAACAACGACAGCGAGCCGCAGTTCACTCCGGACGGACGCAGCGTCGCGTTCCTCTCGACGCGCAGCGGTTCCGCGCAGGTCTGGACGATGCCGATCGACGGCGGCGAGCCGCGCCAACTCACGAAGACGAGCCTCGGCCTCGGCGGCTTCGCGTGGTCGCCCGATGGCAAGCACCTCGCGGTGACCGTCGAGCTGTGGCCCGAGTGCGGGCTCGACGAAGCCTGCAATTCACGCATCGCGACCGGTCTCGAAGGCAAGCTGCAGGTGCGGATGGCGGACGAGCTGCTCTATCGCCATTGGACGAGCTGGCACCAAGGCAAGCGCACGCACCTCGCGCTCGTCGATGCGGCGAGCGGGGCGCTCGTGCGCGACCTCACGCCGGGCGAGTTCGATGCGCCGGCTTTCTCCCTCGGAGGTCGCGGCTTTGCATGGTCGCCCGACGGCAAGGAGGTGTGCTTCGTCTCGAACCACGACCGCGAGCAGGCGAGCTCGACGAACTCGGACCTGTGGGCCGTGCCGATCGACGGCAGCGCGGCGGCGCGCAACCTCACGGCTTCGAACCGCGGCTGGGACGGCGGACCGCTCTACTCGCCGGACGGCAAGTGGATCGCGTTCCAAAGTCAGGAGACGCCCGGCTACGAGAGCGACTTGAAGCGCCTCGCGCTGTACGAACGCGCGAGCGGCACGGTGCGTTACCTCACCGCGCGCGGCGGCTTCGACAACATGGTCGAGGACATGCGCTGGACCACGGACTCGGCGGAGCTCGTGTTCCAAGCCGAGCACCACGGCCGCAATCCGCTCTATCGTATCGGGCTCGAGGGCGGTGAGCCGAGCCTCGTGCTGCGGCACGGCTTCATCGCTGGGTTCGAGCTCACCTCGACGGGCGAGCTCGTCTACGCACAGCGCTCGGTGGGCGAGCCGACGGAGCTCTTCGTCGCGCGCAAGGACGCGCCGCAGCGACTCACCTCGTTCAACGACAACGTCGCGAACGAAGTCGATATCCGCCCCGCGCAGGAGCTCTGGCTCGACGGCGCCGACGGGCGCAAGGTGCACACGTTCGTCGTCACGCCCCACGGCTTCGATCCGTCGAAGCGCTATCCCTTGATCCTCAACGTCCACGGCGGCCCGCAGTCGCAGTGGACCGATGCCTTCCGCGGCGACTGGCAGGTCTATCCGGGCAAGGGCTACATCGTCGCCTTCTGCAATCCCGCGGGCTCGACCGGCTACGGGCAGGACTTCACCGACGCGATCACGGGCGAGTGGGGCGGTCGTCCCTACGACGATCTGATGACCGTGTGCGACCAGCTCGAGCGCTTGCCGTTCGTCGACTCGACGCGCATGGGCGTCATGGGTTGGAGCTACGGCGGCTACATGGCGATGTGGATGCAGGGCCACACCGACCGCTTCAAGTGCAACGCCGCGATGATGGGCCTCTACGACCTGCGCTCGTTCTACGGCGCGACCGAGGAGCTGTGGTTCCCCGAGCACGACCTGCTCGGCACGCCGTGGACGAGCGAGCTCTACGAGCGCTGGTCGCCCTCGAACTTCGTGAAGAACTTCAAGACTCCGGCGCTCGTCGTCGCGGGAGAGCTCGACTACCGCGTGCCGTACACGCAGAGCCTGCAGTACTACACCGCGCTAAAGAAGCGCGGCGTCCCCGCGCGTCTCGTCGTGCTGCCCAACGCCGGTCACTGGCCCGCGTGGCACGAGATGGCGTTCTACTACAACGCTCACCTCGACTTCTTCCACACCTACCTCGGCGGCGAGCCCGCGCCCTGGGACGTCACCGCACACAGCCGCAACCTGCAGTGGGAGAAGCGCTGAGCGCTCTCGTTGCAGCTCGCGGCCGAAACGAAGCCGGACATTCCGGTGGACTGTCCGGCAGGGGATCCCCCAAGCCGAGCGCAGCGAGGCGCGGTTCTCAGAGGTACCGCGACCGGCCGTTGCTCTACGGCAGGTAGGTGAGGCGCAAAGCGTTGGAGAGGTTGGTGGACTTCGGTGCCGGGGGGTCGCGGTAGGTAAGCCCCGGTTCGTTTCGGCGGTCCGCCGAAACGAAGCCGGACAGTCCAGTGGACTGTCCGGCAGGGGATCCCCCAAGCCGAGCGCAGCGAGGCGCGGCTGAGCGGTACCGCGACCGGCCGTTGCTCTAAGGCAGGTAGGTGAGGCGCAAAGCGTTGGAGAGGTTGGTGGACTTCGGCGCGGGGGGGTCGCGGTACCACGCCTGCACACACGCCACCTCCCCCGCGATCCAAGGCTGGCCCACGGCGCCAAACGTGGTGGTCTGGAAGAGGTTCCAGTCCAGCGTGAAGGTGCCGTTGCACGTGCCGACGGTGCCGCCGGAGGGCTGGCTCAGCGTGCGCTGGGTGGGGAGGCGGACACAGAGGAGGCTCGTGCTGCCCGTCGCCCACGGTTGGATGAACGAGTCGAGTCCGTAGAACAGCACGCCGGTCTTCTGGCCTTCGACGCCGGAAGCGCTGATCGTGCAGGGGGTCGAGTGCGCGAGATTCGGGTTCGCGTTCGCGGAGAGCGTCGGGGCGCAGCCGTTGGTCGAGGTGCCCGCGGTGCAGTAGGTGGTCGGCGCGCTGGCGGTGCTCGCGAAGCTCCACGTGAGCACGTCGTTGTTCTCCCACACGCCGCCGGTCGCTCCGGTGACACCGATGTAGAGCGAGGTGCCGTTGATGAGATTGAGTCCGCCGACGCTGCCGCCGCCGATCCACGTTCCACCGGTCGCGAAGCTGTAGGGCGTGGTGAACAGGAGCGCGCCGTCGTAGCTCACTTTCAGCGTGCCCGGGACGTACTCGATGCGCACGCTGTGCGCGAGGCCGTTCGTGAAGTCGACGGCCGGAGTCGCATACCCGATCGAGTAGCTCTCGCGCGCGTCGTTCTGCGCGGTGCCGTTCGTGTGCCAGCTGAAGTCCGCGCCGGTTCCGTCGAAGAATGGCGAGCCGGCGTCGTAGGTGTCGATCTCGAGCGCGAGCGAGTTGACGATGCCGACGTTGGCGGGCTGCGTCGGGTTGTCCGCGTAGCCGATGCAGCTGCCCGCAGTGGCGCTGCCGATTGCCGCGGTCGCGCGCGGGTCATTCTGGAACAGGATCGCGAGCCCGTCCGCGCCGCTGTTCACTTGGCTCGTGAACTGGAAGGTCATGTCGAGCGTGAAGCCGTTCACGACGGAGAGCGGCTGCGAGTACCACACGGCGCCACGCTGGCTCGCCGCGGCGGGCGTCACGCGCAGAATGCCCGCAGTCGCGAGCGCGTTGCCGTTGAGCACCAAGCCCGA
>JBIKYW010000587.1:0-3741 GCA_044355055.1 Planctomycetota bacterium
CGTCGTGCCCGCGACCGCGAGGTGCGCGCCCGTGTTGGCGGTCAGGAACGCCGAGTCCGGACCCGCGCCGGTGGCGGCCGTTGCCACGTTGCGCAGCATCACGCCGTAGTTGACGTTGCTGACCGAACCACCCGTGACTTGGGTGAAGAAGTCGGTGCCCGTCGAGTTACGGCCGTTGTCGAGCGCCCAGCCCCAGTAGCCGAACGTCGTCGTGCCGGCCGCGGCGCCCGCGCCGTCGATCGTGTTGTTCGTGAACGTGAAGTACTCGGGCGTCGCCACGAGCGGCAGCAGGTTCTGGCTCGTGAAGTTCTGCAGCATCGCCACGTTGGCGAGCATCACGCCGAACCATTCGGTGCGGCTGGCCTCGGCCACGGCCGTGATCGTGTTGTTCGACACGGCGTAGGGCGTGGCACGGTACAGGTTGAACCACATGCCCCACTGACGAACGGCCAGCGTATTGCCCGAGATCACCTTGTACGCAGCCGCGCTGCGGTTCTCGATGCGGCAGTCGCCGAAGTAGATGCCGTAACGACCATTGGTGACGACGTTGTTCGTCACCCCCGCGAAACCGCTCTGGCGGATGTCGACGCCGAGGTTGCAGTTCTGGCAGAGGTTGTCGTTGACGAGGTTGTCGATGGAGAACGCGCCAGGCAGGGCGTTCGTCGGGAACTGGTTCGTCGCCTGCTGCAGGCGGATGGCACCGGCCGCCACGTTGCGCACGATGTTGTGCTCGACGAGCGTGTTGCTCAGGCCGTTGAAGCTGGCGAACACACCGCGCAGGGCGTCGATCGTCGCGCTCGGGAAAGCGGGATCGGTGGCGCCCGCGTCCGCGAGGGCCGTGTTGTCGCCGTCCACCGTGAAGCCACGGAAGGTGACACCCGAAGTCGAGATCGTCACGACGTTGCCGTTGGCGGCGTCCGAGGTCGCCGGAACGATCACGGCTTCCGCGGCACGGCTGCCCGTGTTGGGGGAGACATTCCAGTTCGGGCCGCGCACGTCCATGGCGCGGGCGACGGAGATGTTCTCGGCGTAGGTGCCGTCGAGGACGTTGACCGTGCCGTTCGTCTTCACCGCGTTGATCGCGGCCTGAACCGTGGCGAACGCGTCGCAGCCCATGGCGATGGCCGGGCCCGCGCCGTCGGGGTCCGTACCGGCGGTGAGGCCGGTCCAGCTGTCGTCGGCGTAGGTCACGTTCGGCGTACCCGAGCCGGTCACGGTGACCGCGATCGTGCAGGTGTTGGTGTTGCCCGCGGCGTCCGTCGCCGTGAGGATCACTGAGACCACGCCGGGGTTGACGATCGTCGCCGCGCTCGGCGACTGCGTCACCGTCACCGTGCCGGGGCAGGTGTCGCTGGCGGTGGCGAGCGAGGTGAGGTCACCGAGCGCACCGCCGCAGGGCGAGGGCAGGGTGATGGCGTGGGTACCCGGGCAGGTGATGCTCGGGGCCGTCGCGTCGTTGACGGTCAGGTTCGCCGTGCAGGTGACCGAGTTGTTCGCGGCGTCCTGGATGGTGAGCGTGATCACCGTCGTGCCGACGTTGACCGAGTCACCGGCGGCCGGCGACTGGGTGATCGAAGTCACGGCGCAGTTGTCCGCCGCGACCACCGTCGAGGTGAAGTCCGGCACGAGCGCCGTGCAGTTGGCGAGGCCCGAGATCGTCTGATCCGGGGCGCAGGTCGTGACCGTAGGAGCGGTGACATCGACGACCGTGACGTTGACCGTGCAGGTCGCGGTGTTGTTCGACGCGTCCGTCGCGGTGATCGTGACCACGTTCAGGCCGAGCACCAGAGTCGAGCCAGCCGCGGGCGACTGCGTCAGGGTGACCGCGCAGAGGTCCGTCGCGGTGGCGAGGCTCGTGAGGTCGGCGAGGGTCGCGGTGCAGTTGGAGCCAGCGTCCACCGTCTGTGCCGGAGCGCAGACCGTGATCACCGGAACCGTCGTGTCGACCACGTTGAACGTGTTCGTGCACTGCGAGCTGTTGCCCGCGGCGTCGGTGACGGTGATCGTCACGGTGTTGGCGCCGAGGTTGCCGCTCGTGCCGGCGACCGGCGACTGCGTCACCGTGAGGCTGCCGCCGCAGTTGTCCGCAGCGACGACGCCCGCCGTGAAGTCGGGGATCAAAGCCGCGCAGCTCGCGCCGGCTTCCGCGCTCTGCGTCGGACCACACGAGGTGATCGTCGGCGGCGTCGTGTCGTTGACCGTCAGCGTCGCCGTGCACGTCGTCGTGTTACCGGCCACGTCCGTCACGGTCAGGGTGATCGTGCTATCACCGAGCGGAACGAGCGCGTTGGCCGCGGGCGATTGGGTGACCGAGGCGACGCCGCAGTTGTCCGCGGCGACCACGTTGGCCGTGAAGTCCGGCACGAGGCCCATGCAGCTGGCGTCCGCCGAGACCGTCTGGTTCGGGGCGCACGTGGTCACCGTCGGGTTCGTCACGTCGTTGACCGTGAAGGTCGTCGTCGTGGTCGCGGTGTTGCCCGCGGCGTCGGCGACCGTCAGCGTGATCGTGTGCGCGCCGCGCGTGAGCGACGAGCCAGCGGCAGGCGACTGGGTGACCGACGTGACCGCGCAGTTGTCCGTGGCGCTGACGCCACCGACGAAGCTCGGCACGATCGCCGCGCACGACGCGTCGGCGTTGGCGCTCTGAGCCGCCGGGGTCGCCGTGATCACCGGCGCCGTCGTGTCTTCGACCGTAAGGGTCGTCGAGCACGTGGTCGAGTTACCCGCTGCGTCCGTGGCCGTCAGGGTGACGGGGAAGACGCCGCGGCCGATCGGGGTGCCGATCGTGAACGACTGGGTCACCGTGACCGAGCCACAGTTGTCGCTGACCGAGGCGGTGCTCGCCATGTCGGGCACGAGACCCGCGCAGAACTCGTTGACCGAGACCGTGGCCGGCGGCGCGCAGCTCGTGAACACCGGCGCGGTCGTGTCGCTGACCGTGAAGGTCGTCGTGCACTGCGCGGTGTTGCCGGCAGCGTCCGTGACCGTGATCGTCACGGTGGTCACGCCGAGGCCGACATCCGTATTCGCGGCCGGCGACTGAGTCGTGGAAACCACGCCGCAGTTGTCCGCGGAGACCACGCCCGCCGTGAAGTCCGGCACCGCCGCGAGGCAGTTCGCGCCGGCCGAGGCCGACTGCGCCGTCGCGCACGAGGTGATCGTGGGGGCGGTGGTGTCGTTGATCGTGAAGGTGTTCGAGCACTGGCTCGAGTTACCCGCGGCGTCGGTCACCGTGAGGGTGATCGTGTTTGCTCCGAGGACGCCCGCCGTGCCGGCGACCGGCGACTGCGTGACCGTGAGCGAGGACGAGCAGTTGTCCGCCGCGACGACGGCCGCGGTGAAGTCGGGGATCAGCGCGCTGCAGCTCGCGTCCGCGGTGGCCGACTGGGCCGGGCCGCAGGACGAGATGACCGGCGCGGTCTGGTCCGCAACCGTGACGGACGTCGTGCACTCCGCCGTGTTGCCGGCTGCGTCGGACACCGTGAGGGTGACCGAGGTCGTGCCGAGAGCGAGCACCGTGTTCGCCGCGGGGGACTGGATCACCGAGGTGATGCCGCAGTTGTCCGAGGCGGTGAGGGTGAGGCTGAAGTCGGGAACGAGCGCCTGGCAGCTCGCGTCGGCTGCAAGCGTCTGGGCCGGCGAACAAGCGGAGATGACCGGCGCGGTCGTGTCGCTGACCGTGAAGGTCACTTGATGCTGCGTCGAGTTGCTGTTGCCGTCGGCGACGGTGATCGTCACCGT
>JBIKYW010000402.1:0-3735 GCA_044355055.1 Planctomycetota bacterium
TGCAGCGCTCGAGCGGCACGCCGGTGAGGCAGTGCATGAGGAGTGAAGCCGAGGCCGTGTTGCCGATGCCCATCTCGCCGAAGCCGATTACGTTGCAGCCCTGCGCGCGCAGGCGTCGAACGACCGCGCGGCCGTGCTCCATCGCGCGCACGCACTGCTCGGCCGTCATCGCCGCGCCGTCGAGATAGCTCGCGGTGCCCAGTGCCACCTTTGCGTCGAGCAGCCCCGCGCGCGGCCCAAACTCGTGGTGGACTCCGGCGTCCGCCACGACGAGGGAGATCGCTGCCTGCCGCGCGAGCACGTTGATCGCGGCCCCGCCCGCGAGGAAGTTCTCGACCATCTGCCACGTCACGTCCTGGGGGTAGGCCGAGATTCCATGGCGCGCCGCGCCGTGGTCGCCCGCGCAGACGAGGATGTGTGCGTTCTCGACGCGCGGCGAGAGGGTGCCTTGGACGAGCCCGAGCTGCAGGGCGAGCCCTTCGAGCAAGCCCAGCGCGCCGAGCGGCTTGGTCTTGGTGTCGATCGCGCGCTGGAGCGTCGGCTGAAGGGTGCGATCGAGAGGGCGGACCGAGGCGACGAAGGGGGGGCTCATCGGGGGCGGGGAAGCATACGGAGGCGTGCGCAGGCCGCGCAGTGCATCGCGCGGGGCTCCGCGACCCATCGGGCTGCCGTGGACTTGTACCCTGCCGTCGAGGCCCCGCAGGAGGCAAGATAGGTGCCGCCGGTGCCCCGCCCGAAACTCGGGCGGCCACAGCGTGTTCAGGAGATGCCATGACCGCTCGCTTCACCCTTCTCGCCGCTCTCGCGATCCCCGCCCTGCTCGCCACGGCCCGCGCTCAGGGGGAGCCTACCCCTGCTGTCACGGAGGACATCGCACCGGACTTCGAGCGCATCTGGAATGCGCGCAACGTCGAGCACCTCTACAACCGTGCGGGCTTCGGCGCGCGGCCCGCGGAGATCGAGTACGCGCTGCGCCAGCGCCCGGTCGTGTTCGTGAAGCAGCTGCTCGAGGGCTTCGCCCCGACGAGCGACCCGCTCTTCATCGACATCCCCGAGATGCCCGAGCGTCGCAACTACGAGGAGCGCGAGGACTTCGAGAAGGCGCAGAACGCGTTCCGTGCGGAAGAGCGACGCGTGCTGACGAGCTTCGCGGGTTGGTGGTTCGATCAGATGGTGGAGGCCAAACATCCGCTGCAGGAGCGCATGGTGCTCTTCTGGCACGGCTACTTCACCAGCTCGACGCGCGATGTGCGGCGCACGGCCGCGATGGTTGCGCAGAACGAGCTGTTCCGACGCCACGCGCTCGGCAACTTCGCCGAGCTCGTGCACGCGATCGTGCGCGACCCCGCGATGCTCGAGTACCTCGACAACAACGAGAACCGCAAGGACCGTCCGAACGAGAACTTCGCGCGCGAGCTGATGGAGCTCTTCACGCTCGGAGAGGGCAACTATTCCGAGCAAGACATCAAGGAAGGCGCGCGGGCCCTGACCGGCTGGCGCACGACCGACGACAAGACCGCGAGCTATTTCCAGCCGCGCAACCACGACGACGGCGAGAAGACGATCCTCGGCCAGACGGCGCGCTTCGACGCGAAGGGCTTCGTGGACCTCTTGCTCGCGCAGCCCGCCTGTCCGCGCTGGGTCGCGCGCAAGCTGATCGTGCACTTCGAGGGCGTCGAGCCCGACGAGGCGCGCCTCAAGGAGTACGCCGACTTCCTGCGCGCGCAGGGCTGGGAGCTCGCGCCGTTCCTGCGCAAGCTCTTCCTCGATCCGCGCTTTTACCGTGACGAAGTGCGCGCCGAGCGCATCAGCGGGCCGGTCGAGTACCTCGTGGGCTCGACGCGTCGTCTCGGTATCACCGTGCCGCCGCAGATCCTGTGGCTCGGCGCGGGGCAGCTCGGCCAGCGGCTGTTCGACCCGCCGACGGTGAAGGGCTGGGAGGGCGGTGAGGCGTGGATCACGACCTCGACGCTGCTCGGCCGCGGCAACATGGCCGGCATGCTCATCGGCGTCGTCAAGCTCGACGACGTGCTGCGCGAGGACCCGCTTGAGATCGAACCCGAAGAGGGGATGATGGGCGGCGACATGATGGGCGGGGACTCGATGGAGGCCGAAAGCCCCTCAAAAAAGGGCTCGAAGCGCAAAGTCGATCTCGGTCAGGAGATGTCGGGACTCAAGCGCTTCACGAGCGAGATGTACTTCCCGCGGATCAACCTCACCGCGCGCATGCAGCGCGCCAAGGTCGCGCGCGACACGCAGATCGTGGACTTGCTCGCCGACGAGCTGCTGCCCGTGCCGCTCACGGAGGCGAGCCGCGCCGCGTTGCTCACGTTCCTGCGCGCGGAGCGCAGCACGCTGTCTCTCGAAGACGGCAAGCTGCTCACTGCCGGCGTGAAGGGCGAAGAGGTCCTGCGTCGCCTCGCACACCTGATTCTCTCTCTGCCCGAAGCACAGCTCGGTTGAGCGGAGTTCCACCATGAGCCTCTCGCACCTCGACCGTCGCACTCTGCTTGCCGCCAGCGGGCTCGCGGGCTTTGCGCTTCTCTCCGACCGCGCGAATGGCGCCGTGAAGCTCTGGTCTTCGCCCGCGCTCGCGCAGGCCGGTGATGGTCGCGTGTTGATCTTGCTGCAACTCTCCGGCGGCAACGACGGGCTCGACACGGTCGTGCCCTTCGCCGACGACGCATACCGTCGCGCGCGACCGACGCTCGGGCTGAAGAAAGGCGAGACGCTGCCGCTCGACGACTATCGTGGCTTTCACGGCTCGTTGAAGGCGCTTCGGCGTCACTACGACGCAGGTCGCGTCGCGCTCGTCGAGGGCGTCGGCTACCCCGACCCGATCCGCTCGCACTTCAAGAGCTACGACGTGTGGCACGCCGCCGACATTCGCGGCCGCAGCGCGGGCGACGGCTGGGTGGGCCGCCTTTGCGACGTAGCCTTCAAAGACGTGCGCAATCCCAACCTCGTCGTGCACGTCGGAGCCAACGTTCCCTATTCGCTGCACTCGACGACGCATCCCGCTGCGAGCTTCGTCAATCCGCGCGCGTATCGCTGGGCTGGCGGCGAGGCGGAGACCGAGGCCTATGAGAAGGCGGGCGGTATGGGGGACGAGGCCGATGCGCGCGCCAAGCCGAAGAAGCGCGAAGGTGAGTCGAGTCTCGACTTCTTGCGTCGCGTCCTCGCGGACGGTCAGTCCTCGTCGGAGCAGGTGCGGCGCGCCGTTGCGGCGTACCGCACGCCGATCGAGTATCCGCAGAACGACGCCCTCGCCCAGTCGCTCGCGGATGTCGCGGCGCTCGTCAGCGGCGGAATCGGTGCCCGCGTCATTTCGGTCGAGGCCGGCGGATACGACACCCACACCGACGAACGCAACCGCCACGACCAGCTGATGCGCACGCTCGACGCCGCGCTCGGGCCCTTCCTCGACGACCTCGGTCGCAGCGAAGCCGGCCGCAAGGCCGTGGTGCTTGTCTTCTCCGAGTTCGGGCGCCGCGTCGCGGAGAACGGTGCGCGCGGAACCGACCACGGCGTCGCGGGCCCGATGTTCGCGCTCGGTCACGGCATCAAGGGCGGCCTCTACGGCAAGCATCCGTCGCTGGAGAAGCTCGACGACGGCGACCTGATCCACACGACGGACTTCCGCTCGGTGTATGCGACGGCGATCGAGCGCTGCTTCGCCGTGAAGCACGAGCGCGTGCTCGGCGCGAAGTATCCGCTCGTGCCGTACGCGTGAGC
>JBIKYW010000403.1:0-3734 GCA_044355055.1 Planctomycetota bacterium
TCTCTCGCCCGCGCCCGTGGACACCGACTCACGGGCGGAGCCGCTCGCGCCGCTCTCCTTCCTCGTGCAGGAAGTCCTCGGCCGCGAAGTGTCCGAGCTCGCGTCCGCGCGCGCGCGCCGCGACTTGCAAGAGCGACTCGAACGCAAGCTCGAGCGCGCGCGCTCGCTCGAGCATGGACTCGTGCAGCGCCTCGCCGCCTCGCAGAACGCCGAGGAGGTGCGGCTCGACGGTGAGGCGCTCAAGGCGCACATGCACCTCGTCTCGCGCGGTATGAGCGAGGTCGCGATTCCCGATCCCTACTCGGAGGATCCGCGGGAGCGTCGGATCGAACTCGATCCGCGTCGCAGTCCGCGAGAGAACGTGGAGCTCGTGTTCGAGCGCTACAAGAAGCTCCTGCGCGCCCGCGAGTCGGTCGAGCGCGAGCTCGAGCTGGCGCGTGAGAGGCTCGGACACTTGAGCGAGCTTTGCGTTCGCTGCGCGGATCCCGCGAGCGATGCGCGAGCCCTCGAAGCGCGCGCCCTCTCGCTCGGCGTGCTCGAACCGCAGCAGGCGACGAGCGAGGAGCGCGAACGCAAGGCGCCCGAGCCGCGCAAGCCCTACAAGCTCTTCCGCGGCCGCAACGGCGCCGAGATCCGCGTCGGCCGCAATGCGGCGGACAACGACGACCTCACCTTTCACCACAGCAAGGGCGGCGACCTGTGGCTCCACACCGCGGACTGTCCCGGCAGTCACGTGATCCTGTGCCTAGACAAGGGCGCGGAGCCCGATCCCGAGGACCTGCTCGACGCGGCGCACCTCGCCGCGCACTTCTCTCCCATGCGCGAGGCGACGAAGGTCAACGTCCACGTCGCCCGACGCAAGGAAGTCCACAAGCCCAAGGGCGCCAAGCCCGGCCTCGTCACGCTCTCGGGCGGCAAGGTTGTGGCGCTGCGCATGCAACCCGAGCGGCTGCGGCGGTTATTGGATCCCACGCGGGCGTGAGCGCGTCCGCGCCTGCTACGCTCCCTCTCGTTCTCCGGAGAACTCCCCCATGGCCCACGCTCCCTTCTCCCGCGTCACTCTCGCGCTCGCGCTCTTCGGGTCCTTGTCGGCTCCCGCCTGCAAGACCGACGAGGGCGGCGTCACGGACGAGCAGCGCATCTCCTTGCACCGCGAGTTCGCGCGCAAGTACTACGACGCCGGTGACTTCCCGCAGGCCGAGAATCAGGTGAACCACGGGCTGGAGATCGATCCCGAGGATCCGGGCCTCAACCTCATGAAGGGCTACATGCGTCTGCGGGCGGGCACGCGCGACGACCTCTTCGCGGCCGAGAAGATCTTCCGTGGACAGCTCGGGGCGAAGGACTACCGCGCGCTGCTCGGCCTCGCGGAGACGCGCGAGCGCCAAGGCGTGCTCTACCTCGAAGCCGCTGAAAACGTCGAGGCAGGTCGGACCGCGACCACGGCTGCGGATCCGAAGAAGCGCGGTGCGGAGCTGCGCAAGGAGTCCGCCGCGGCGTGGAAGGAGGCGCGCGAGCGCTATCTGAGCGTCTTGGAGACGCGGCCCTCCGAAGTGCCTGCGATCAATGGCTTGCAGCGTGTCACCGCGCTCGAAGGCGACGCGGAAGCGAGTCTCGGCTGGTCGCGCAAGCTGCTCGAGATCGCGCGCACAGAGATCGAGTTCTGGAAGAGCGACCTCAAGCGCCCCAATCTCTCGGCCCTCGAAGAAGGCGAGCTGCGCCGCCGCCTGCAGGCGAGCGCGAAGCTGCTCGTCGAGACGCACCTCACGGCGGCGACGGCGTTGCTCTCGCTCGGTCGCAAGGACGCCGCCATCGCCGAGCTCGGCGCCGCGCTCGAGCTCGACACGACGCGCGCGGAGCTCTACAGCCGCCGCGCGCAGCTACTCTTCGACCTCGGTCGCGTGAGCGAGGCCCGTGCCGACCTACAGCAGTACATCAAGCTCTCGAAGCTCGACCTCGCGCACCCCGACATGAAGCGAGCCGCGGAAATGCTCGTGGAGTGCGAGCGCCTGCTCGGCAACTCGGGCGCGTAGCGGCGCCCCAGCTCCGAAAAAACACCGACGTCCCGCTCTGGTTCGACCGAGGCGGGACGTCGCTTTTTTGAGTGCGATGCGCGAGTAGGCGCTGCACGAGCTTCCGCTCAGACCTGCTTCGCCGACTCGGGCTTCCAGCTTCGGGAGCGTCGCTGGCCCCAGCGATCGATCAAGATCACTTCGAGCGAGCCATCGCCCGTGCGCGCGCGAAGCTCGGAGCTGATGTCGTCGCGGTTGCGCAGCGGCTTGCCGTTCATCTCGACGAGCACGTGGCCCCGCTGGAGTCCGAGTTGCTGTGCGATCGTGCCGGGTTCGACGCGCTCGACGCGCAGTCCGACGCCGGGTTCGAGTCCGAGCGCGGTCGCCTCCTCTGCGGCGAGCGGGACGATGGCAACACCGAGGATGTCGGTGCGGACCGCGGGAGCTCCGTTCGTCGTCTGCGGCGGCTCGATGGGCCAGCCTTGGCGTTGCGGTGCCGCGCCGAAAGAGCGCGTGCCTTCACCGACCTTTCCGCGCAGCTCGGGATGGGCCTCGAGCAGCAGGTCGATGGACTTGGCGCTGTATTCCTCGGTGGTGGTCTGACCGTTCTCCGTGCGCGTGACCTTGCACTTCACGCCGTCCGGACCGCTCTCCAGCGTGACCG
The DNA here is from genome assembly GCA_044355055.1 of Planctomycetota bacterium. GTDB lineage: Bacteria > Planctomycetota > UBA1135 > UBA1135 > F1-120-MAGs118. The sequence goes on from JBIKYW010000403.1 coordinate 2,677, forward strand.
ACTCACTCTTGGATTGCATGCCGCCACTCGGAGGCTGCGGGACCGGAGCGGCGCCGCCGAAACCGCGCCAGCCGCGGTCCATGTCCTCGAACATCTGGCGACGCAGCTCGTCGAAGTCGAAGTCCTGCTCGAACGGCTCGAAGAAGAACACGCCCCTTCGTCCGCGCGGCATGCCCTGCGTCTCGTCTTGCGAGCGAGCCTCTCTCAGCGCGAGACGCGCGGTCCACGCAAGCTCGCCCGCGCTCTCGTCCCGCGCCCAAGCCTCGAGCGCCTCGCGCAAGGCGCGGTCGCGGCGCGCGGCGCCCACGACGGAGCCGAAGGCCTGCTCGCGCAGGTCGAGGTCCTTGCTCGAGAGTTTCTGCTTCCACTCCTCGATCTGAACCGCCGAAGCAGCTTCGCGCGGCTCGACTCGCACGAGCTGGTCTTGCGGAGCAGAGCCCAGCGCTAGCGGCGGAAGTGTCGCGCCCAGAACGCACACGAGAGAGAGCGAGAGATTCATGCTGGAACTCGCGGAGGCACCGAGACCTACTCGATGCGAAGAAGGAGCTGTGTCCTAAGGTGGAACCGCCGGCGTCGGACACCGCCGGAGACGCGCGGGCTCAGCGCAGCTCGCGGTCGCTCACGAGCGACCATGCTCCGGGCTCGGCGGCGGACTCGAACGGAACGGAAAGATCGCGGCGGCGCTCCTCGCCCGGAGCGCGGCGCAGTCCCCGCGCGGGTGCCGCGGGGGCGAGCGCCGGATCCGCGGCGAGCGGCAGCGTCGTAGCGCCCGTCGCCGGAGCGACCTCTGCGGTCGCGGCGACGAGCGTGGGCTGGGGGGCGGCCAGGGAGCCCTGAGCGCGCGCGGCGATCGGGCTCGGATTCGTTGCGGTGGAGGCCGACGGCTGCGGGGTCGACGGCCACACGAACCAAGCGCAGGCGACGGCGGCGGCGAGGGCCGCGGCGGCGCCGAGGCGGCGCAGCACGCCGGAGCGTCGAACCGCCAGCGCTGCGGGTGCGACCGGCGCCGTGGACGCCAGTCGGCCCTCCGCGGCGAGGGCTTGGCGCACGCCGGCCCA
>JBIKYW010000042.1:0-12088 GCA_044355055.1 Planctomycetota bacterium
TCCGAGCGGGTTCCAGCCCGGTTGCGGCGGGTCTCGGATGCCCGCTCGATCGGCCGCGTCCCCGCGCCCTCGGCCTGAAAATCGCAACTCCCCGTCTCCCCGAAAATCGTCCGCAGGCGTATCCTTCGACAGACGGGACCGGAAACTCCGGTCACGCCCCGACGCCGTTGGTTCGCGCGCCGGAAAATTCTCCCTCGGAGCAACTCAGGAGCTCTCTCTCGCCATGTCTTCCAATCACCTGTTCCAGCGCGGCCTCGGGGCCTTCGCTGCGACCGTTGCCCTCGCGCTCGCCTCGAACGCGCAGACCATCGGTTGCGAAATCGGCGTTGCCAACGGTGGCGTCGTGCCGACTTCCGGCACCGGCAACGGCACCTACCCCACGGTTCTCCCCACCTTCCCGACGGTGATGCCTCTCACCGTGGCGTCCGTTCCGGCCGGTGCGACCTGCGTGACCGAAGTCAAGCTCTTCGGCGTCTCGCACACGTACGCAGGCGACGTCCAGTGGGTGCTCGAGTCCCCCTCGGGCGCCAAGTACAACCTGTTCAATCGCCTCGGCGGCGCGTGCGACCTCGCGGGGGACTACTCGTTTGTCGCGCAGTGCACGGCCGGCGGAGTCGCCTACACGACCTGTACGGGCGCGATCACGCCCGGCGCCTACCACCAGAACTTCGGTACTTGGCCGACGGGCACCAACGGCATCTCCAACACGGGGCTCTCCAGCATCGCTCCCGCTACGGGCACTTGGAACCTCATCGGCTACGACTGGGTTGGCGGCGACGTCGGCGCGGTCACGAGCTGGGACCTGTGCTTTGGTACGGCCCCCGCCCCCTCCGCTCCGACCGTGGTCCCGACCCTGACCGCGCCGGCCAACGCCGCGACCGTCACGGGCCCCTTCGTCAACCTGACGTGGAACGCCGTCGCCTGTGCGACGAGCTACGACGTCGAGCTCGACGGCGTGGTCACCAACGTCGTCGGTAGCCCCTTCCCCGCCGCAGTCGGCGCGGGCGCACACACGTGGCGCGTTCTGGCGAAGAACGTCACGGGGCAGACGGCCTACTCGGCGACGCGCACCTTCACGGTGAGCGGCACCGCGGTTCCGGCCCTGACGGCGCCGGCGAACGCGGCGAACGTCAACGGTCCTGTCGTCAACATGACGTGGGGCGCGGTCGCTGGCGCGACCAGCTACGACCTCGACGTCGACGGCACGGTCTTCAACACGACGGCGACGAACTACGCCTACACCTCGGCGGTCGGCACCCACACGTGGAAGGTGCGCGCGAACTGGGCCTCGATCCCGCTCGTCGGCAACTTCTCGGCCTCGCGCACGTTCAACGACCTCGGACCGGTGATCCCGACCGTCGTGTCGCCCGCCGACCTCGCGTCGGTGTTCGGCCCCTCGGTGACGTTCACCTGGAACGCGGCCGCCAACGCGTCGAGCTACGACATCGACATCGACGGCACCGTGACCAACGTGCCGACCGGCACGAGCTACGTCTGGAACGCCTCGACCCCCGGTGTCCACACCTGGGCGGTGCGTGCCAAGTACGTCGGCAACACGCTCAACAGCTCGTACTCGGTGGCGCGTACCTACACCGACCTCGGCGCCCTTCCGGCCGCGAACTGCGTCAACAACGGCACGTTCATCGGCATGGTCCCTGCCTCGGGCACGGGCGGCGCGGGCGCCGTGTTCCCGGCGACGTTCCCCGGCACCCCGTACGTCAGCAGCTACACTGTGACGCTGCCCCCGGGTGCGACGAAGATCGTCAAGGTCGATCTGAACTTCAGCACGATCCAACACACCTGGCTCTCGGACCTGCAAGCGGTTCTGAAGTCGCCCGCCGGCGTCTCCTACAACCTGTTCGTCCGTCCGGGCGGCTCCTGCGACCTGAACGGCATTTACTCGATCTACCAAGCGGGTCAGTCGCTCGCCTCGACCTGCCCGGCCTCGGGTGACCTGCCGCCGGGCAACTACTCGCAGGACTTCGGCGCCGCTGGGTTTGCGTGGGTCGACGGCACGAACGGTGTGTTCAACACGCCGCTCGGCAACATCCCCGTCGCGAGCGGCAACTGGGAACTGACGATCTATGACTGGGTCGGCGGTGACTCGGGCCAGCTCGACGACTGGAAGATCTGCTTCAACACCGGTCCGGCGCTCCCCGTCGCGTACTGCACGGCGGGCACGACGACGAACGGCTGCGAAGCCTCGATCTCGGCCACGGCCAGCCCGAGCGCGTCGGCCGCCAACCCGTGCATCATCAACGTCACGAACGTTGAGGGCGCGAAGTCGGCGCTGATCTTCTACTCGGTCACGGGCCGTCAGGGTGCGGCTTGGAACACGACGAGCTTCCTGTGCGTCAAGTCGCCGACGCAGCGCTCGCCCGCGCAGACCTCGACCGGCGTTGCCGGCACCTGCGATGGCACGCTGACCCTCGACTGGAACGCGTACCAGGCCGCCAACCCCACCGCCATCGGCAACCCGTGGGCGGCCGGCAGCTTGGCGCAGGTTCAGGCGTGGTTCCGCGACCCGCCGGCTGGCAAGTCGACGAACCTCTCGAACGCCATCGAGATGACCTACGTTCCGTGATTTGAACGATCGCGGAACCACCTCAGCCGCGCCGCGCTAAGGCGCGGCTTGGGGGATCCTTCTCCGGGGACGCCTATGCGTCCCCGGAGCTTTTTCTGGCCGCCGGAGAAACAAGGCAGCGGCCAGAAAAAGACAGGCTTACCTTCCGCGACCCGCCGTAGGCTAAGTCGACGAACCTCTCGAACGCCATCGAGATGACTTACGTCCCGTGATCTGAACGATCGCGGAACCACCGGCGCGAGTCGGTGATCCAAGCACGGCGGGCGGTCCGACATGGGCCGCCCGCTGTGTTTTGTCCCCCACGCTGTTTCGCGCGACAGGGCCGAACATGAGACCGAAGGCGTTGTTGCAACGAGCTTCAGCCAGCGCAGCGCCTGCGGCGCTGCTCGGGGGATCCCCTATCGGAGAGCCCACCGGGCTCTCCGATTTCGTTTCGGCGACGCCGAAACGAACCGGGGCTTACCTTTGAACGATCGCGGAACCACCGGCGCAGGCCGGTGAGCGAAGCACGGCGGGCGGTCCGACATGGGCCGCCCGCTGTGTTGTTGTGGAGCCTTGAAGTCGTGGGGCCGCGGAGTCGGAGCGGCGCTTCTAGGCGAGACGCGCGAGGTCGGAGGGGTGAGCGAGCCAGTGGTCGGGCTCGGTCGCGCGCAGGGTCTCGTGAGGGAAGGGGCCCCAGGAGACGGCCGCGGTGCGGGTACCGGCGCTGCGGCCGGAGGCGAGGTCGTGCGGTGAGTCGCCCACCATCACGGCGCGCGAGGCGTGAGAGCCCAGCAGCGCGAGCGCGCGCTCGACGGGCTCGGGGTGGGGCTTGTGCTCGCGCACGTCGTCGGCGCCGACGACGGCGGAGAACCACTCGTCACGAAAGCCGCACCAGCGCAGGCCGCGATAGGCGCCCGCGCGCATCTTGCTCGTCACGATGCCGAGACGAAGCCCGCGAGCGTGAAGCGAAGCGACAGCTTCGACGGCGCCAGGAAATGCGGTCACGAGGGCGTCGTGGTGCGCGAGGTTGTGTGTGCGATAGGTCGCGACCATGCGCTCGATGTCTTCAGAATCGGATGTGAATTGCGCGAACTGCCAGCGCAGGGGACGGCCGAGGCCTTCGAGCCAAAACTGCGGATCGGCCTGCGGGAGTCCGTGGACAGCGAGCGTGTGGACGTAGCTCTGGCGGATCAGCTCGATCGAGTCGATCAGCGTGCCGTCAAGGTCGAAGAGCACTGTGTCGAGGTCGCAGCCCATGGGCGGGCGAGCATCGGGATCGGCGTGCGAAGCGTCAATCGCGAGACGTACTCGCGCTCGTCGCGGCCCGCCCGCTAGCCTTGGCCAGCATGAAGCACTCGCGCACGCTCCTATTCGCCTCTGCAGCGGCTCTCTTCGCCTTGGCCGCAGCGCAAGCTCCCGCCGATGGGCCCGTCCTGCTCGCGAACGACAAGGTCGCCTACGAATGGCAGCGCGGCTGGGGCAAGCTGCCCGAGGGCATGAGCTTCGGCAACACGCACGGCTGCGTGGTGGTCGACTCGAAGAACCGCGTGTACATGAATACGGACACGGAGCACGCGGTGATCGTGTTCGAGGCCGATGGGACCTTCGTGAAGAGCTGGGGCAAGGAGCTCGCGGGCGGCCTGCACGGCATGTGCCTCGTGAAGGAAGGCGAGCGCGAGTACCTGTACCTCACGCACACCGGCCGCCACGAGGTGCTGAAGGCCACGCTCGATGGCGAGATCCTGTGGACGCTCGGGTGGCCCGAGGAGGCGAAGGTCTATGAGAACGCGGGCCAATACAACCCGACGAGCGTCGCTGTCGCGCGCGACGGAACGATCTACGTCGCCGACGGCTACGGGCGCTCCTTCGTCCATCAGTACACTCAGGAGCGCAAGTACGTGCGCACGTTCGGCGGTGGCGGCGGCGAAGTGGGCAAGCTGCGCACGCCGCACGGCATCTGGATCGACGCGAGCGGCGACAAGCCCGTGCTGCTCGTCGCGGATCGCGAGAACCAACGCGTTCAGTCCTTCACCCTCGAGGGGGAGCCGCTCGGCGTGGTAGCCACCGACGTGCGGCGACCGTGCCACCTGCACCAACAGGGCGACCGCACGGTGATCGCGGACCTCGCGGGCCGCATCACGGTGATGGATCGCAAGCTCGCGGTGCTCGGCCACCTCGGCGACAACCCAGATCCGGCCAAGCGCGCGCAGAACGGCGTGCCGCGCGAGCAGTGGAAGGATGGAGAGTTCCTCTCACCGCACTGCGCGCATTTCGCGCCGAACGGCGACCTCTACGTGCTCGATTGGAACTACCTCGGCCGCATCACGAAGCTGAAGCAGGTGCGCTAGCGCGCTACTTGCCGCTCGGGGCGAGCAGCAGCTCGTCGAGCGTGCGCGTCGCCACGGCGTGGTAGCGCGGCCGCGCGAGAGCGTAGATCTCCCGCGCACGCCGCAGGCCCTCGGGCGACTTGGCCAGCTCGGAGTAGATGGGCTTGAGGAACTTGCGGCGACCGACGCGGAGCAGAAAATCCGCCATCGCGGTGTCGGCGGCGCTGTAGCGGTTGTGCGCGCAGATCACGAGCCACGCGCAGAGAATCTCCGAGTTGCCGGAGCGCGTGAAACCGAAGACGCGGTCGAGTTCGGCGAGCTGCGTCACGCGGAGCTCGTCGGGCAGCGCATCGAGGAAGCGCAGCCACTGCTGCGTGACCCAACCGGACGTGACGAGCTCCTCCGCGCGCACACCGGCGCTCCAGCGCTCGACTTCGCGATCGACCGCGGCGAGCAGCGTGGACTCGGGGCGCGGCGCGTCTGCGGGGAGGCCCGGCGCATAAAGCCAAGCCTGCAGGTCGAGTTGCGCACGTGCGTCGGGGTGACGCGAGAGGAGCTCGCGTTCCAGCGAGACCAAGAACTCCTGCGTGGTGACGCTCTCGAACGCGTGGCCATCGAACCAGCCGCGCAGGAAACGGTCGAACTCTGCGCGCCCCACGAGTTCCTCGATACGGCGTAGCAAGAGCGCACCCTTCTCGTAGGGCACGGAACTGAAGCCGTCGTCGGGATGTCGACCCGCGAGGTCGCAGTGCAGGACTTGTTGCCACGGCTCGAGCGAGCCCATCTCCAGCTCGAGATCGCGGCGCGCGAGCACCTTCTCCATGGCGCTGCGCTCGACTCCGAACACGCGCTCCATGATGCGCTGCTCGAAATACACGGTGAAACCTTCGTTGAGCCAGAAGTCGCGCCAGGTCGCGTTCGTGACGAGGTTTCCCGACCACGAGTGCGCTAGTTCGTGCGCGACGAGTCCGACGAGCGAGCGATCTCCCGCAAGGATGGTCGGTGTCGCGAAGGTGAGCCGCGGATTCTCCATGCCGCCGAAGGGGAACGACGGCGGCAGGATCACGAGGTCGTAGCGTCCCCAGCGGTAAGGCCCAAACAGCGCCTCGGCCTGCTGCACCATGCGCTCGGTGTCCTCGAGCTCGGCTCGCGCACCCGCGACGATGCTCGGCTCCGCCCAAACACCCGCGCGCTCCGAGATGGCGCGAAACTCGAGCGAACCGCACGCGAGTGCGATCAAGTACGGCGGGATCGGCTCCTGCATGCGAAAGCGCCAGCGCCCGTCGTCGTCGCGCCCGCGCTGCTCGGCGCTCATCACGACCGTCAAGCCCTCTGGAGCGCGGATTGCCGCCTCATACGTCACGCGCACTGCAGGCGAGTCTTGCAGCGGAATCCAGCTGCGCGTCAAGATCGACTGACCCTGCGTGAAGAGGAACGGATGGCGCCCTCCGGCCGTCTGCTCGGGCTGCAGCCACTGCATCGCTTGGGCGCCGCGCGTCGTCGCGTAGCGGATCGTCACGGACGTATCCGCCGGCAAGAGTCGAATGGAGAGCTGCTGCCCGAGCGCGGCATCGCGCTCGCCCAACGAAAACTCGCGCGATCCTCCGGCGGAGCCGGTGACCGACTCGATCGCGAGCGAGTCGACGTCGAGCACGAGCGCCGCGCTGCGATCCCTTCGCTCGAGATCGAGGCGCGCCGAGCCCCGCGCGAGCTGCAGGGCAAAATCCAATTCGAGTTCGAGCGCCAAGTGGCGCACGCGCACCTTGTCAGGCTCTCCGTACGAGTGAATGTCGCGGACGGGTGCCGTCGGTTGAGGCTGGGAGTGCATGACGTGGCAGGCGAGGGGCAAGAGGAGCGCGAGCAGCGCAGGAACGAGGCGTCGCATGGGCGGCCCCATTCTGCCCGTTTTGTGGCGCCATTTCGCTCGCTACCCTAGAGCGATGCTCCGCGTTGCCGCACTCTCCGCCCTGCTCGCCACGTCCTGCGTTCTCGTCGCGACCACCCACTCCGTTCGGCACTCGCTGAAGCTCGGTGCGAACGGAGAGGCGACCTTCCACGTGACGTGGGTGGCGCCTCCCGCGCTGAATCTGAGGCTCGACAACCAAGGTCCGGGCCGCTTGAGCTTTCAGGCGCTCGACAAGAACGGAGCCACGCTGGAGCGCGGCGAGCTGGGCAGGGCGAGCCGCAACTTCAGCTGGAAGCGCGCGGACGGGGAGGTGCGGCTCTTGTTGCGAGCCGACGCGATGGGCGCGCGAGCCGAGAGCTACTTTTCGACCAGCGAAGGTCTGCAAGTCTCCGTCGACACGACCAAGTCCGCGAACTGAGGAGCGTCAGCGCAAGTCCGACTCGCGCAGCGGCCCTGCGGCCGCGATGCAACAGTCGTCGGGATGCAGGTGTCGGCGTGCCACGCGCTGCAAGTCGTCTGCGGTGACGGCGGCGTAGATCCGCGGCGCGCTCTCGAGGTTGTCCGCGGGGAGCGAGAAGCGCTCGGCTGCGATCATGTACTCGGCGCGACGCGACGCGCGCTGGAACGAGAGTGCGAACGAACCGACGACATAGTCCTTGGCAACCTGAAGCTCCGCGTCGCCGACGCGTTCGTCCTGCATGCGCCGCATCTCCGCGCGAAAGCCGTCGATCGCAGTCTTGACCTTGTCCGGGCTGGTGCCGATGTAGGCCTTGAACGTGCCGGGATAGCTGCCGGCGGAGCCGTGGATGTTGGCGCTGACCGTGTAGGCGAGTCCGAGCTCGTCGCGCAGCCGCATCGCGACGCGATTGGTGAAACCGGGTCCGGTTCCGAGGACGTGATCCATGACGACGAGTGCGTGATAGTCGGGATCGCTGCGACGAATCCCGAGGTGTCCGAGGAACACGTGCACCTGCTCCCGCTTCGCATGAAATACGGCGCGCCGCTCCACGCGCGGCGGCAGGTCGGCCTCGGGATAGGGCAGATCCTGTCCCGGCGTCCACGCGCTGAGCGCTCGATCGAGCACCTTGCGCACCTGCTCGGGCTCGACATCGCCGCACACCGCGATCACCGCGCGCTTGGCGAGCCAGTGCTCCCGATGGAAGCGCAGCACGTGACCGCGCTCGATCTTGCGCACGCTCTCGAGCGTTCCGCTGGCGGAGCGGCCGAGCCAGTGATCGCCGTAGACGAGCTCTCGGAAGAGGCGATCGCCCTGCGTGCGCGGATCGTCGCGCTCGATCAGGAGACGATCGAGAAGGCGCGCCTTCTGGCGGCGGAACTCATGACTCGGATAGCTCGGCGTGGTGACGAGCTCGCCAAAGAGCTCGAGCAAGAGCTTCCAGTGCGGCGCCGCGATCGAGCCGGACATTCCGTTGGACTCGCCCGAGAGCGAGCCCCCGTGCGTCTCGAGCGTGTCGGCGATCTGTTCCTCGGTGTGACGCGACGTTCCCTGATCGAGCAGGGCACCGGCGAGCAAGGCCGTGCCTTCTCTTCCGGCAGGGTCGAGCGAATGGCCACCGCGCAGGTGCATTTGGATCGCCGTGACCGGCGCGCCAGGACGGTGCGAGACGAGCAGACGCGCGCCGCAGCGCAACGTGAAGCGCTCGATGTCGAGCCGCACGGCAACGTTGGAACTCAACGCTTCGCTCCCCGGCGCGACGCGCGCACCGCTCGCTTGGTCGCGGACTTCGGCTTGGGCTGGGCGGGCTTGCCGGGCAGGCACCAGCCGACGACACGTCGCTCGCGCGCGAGGAGCCGCTTCGCGCAGTCGCGGACTCGATTCGCATCGACCGCGAGCGCGTTCGACAGCGACTCGAAAGCGAGCTTCCAATGTGCGTCCACCGCGGCTTCGCCGATCTGCTCAGCGACGTCGCTCGCGGTCTCGTGATCGTAGGCCTCGGCGGCCTCGAGCAGCGAGCGCACGCGCGCGAGTTCGCGGGTCGGCACCTTTTCGGTAGCAAGCCGCTCGAGCTCGCGGTCGAGCTCCGCTTCGAGCTTGGCGGGATTCGCTCCCTGCGCACACTCGGCGAAGATCCAGAAGACGCCGCCTTCGACGCGAGCGTCGTTGTGCGACGAAACGCTGGTGGCGAGCTCGGTCTCGATCACGAGCCGACTCTGAAGACGCGAGAGGCGGCCGCCGGTCAGCAGCGTCGAGATCACGTCGAGCGTCGCGTCGTCCTCGCTCCCGACCTTGGCGGTCGGCCAAGCGACGCACAGCCGCTTGCCCTCGTCGTCCCACGCGACTTGCACGCGCCGCTCTCCACTCGCGGGCTCTTCCGCGGGCCGGAACGGATCGGCCTCTTCGAACGACACTCCACACGGAATGGACTCGAAGTGGGCGCGCGCCTTGGCGAGCGCGTCGGCGGGCGCGATGTCGCCGCAGATCACCAGCGTCGCGTTTCCCGGATGATAGAAGCGACGGTGGTAGTCGCGCATGTCGGCGACGCTCATGCGCTTGAGCGCGTCGGCGTGACCGATCACGGGACGGCGATAGGGGTGGCGCAGGAACAAAGTGCCCTGCACCAGGTCCGTGAGTCGGCGCCACGGCTCGTCCAAGCCCATGGCGAGCTCTTCGAGTACGACGGCGCGTTCGCTGTCGAATTCCTTGGGCTCGAGCAGCACCGCGCGCATGCGATCCGCTTCGATCTCGAGCGCCTTCTCCCAACGGTCGCTGGCGAGTTCGAACCAGTAGGCGGTGTGGTCCGAGCTCGTGAACGCGTTGTTGCTGCCGCCGAGCGTGGTCGTGATGCGATCGATCTCCCCCTTCGCGAAGCGCGGGGATCCCTTGAACATCATGTGCTCCAGAAAGTGCGAGAGCCCGGCTTCGTGCTCGCGCTCGTTGCGCGCGCCGACTCGGTACCAGACCATCACGGCGACCACCGGATCGGAATGTCGCTCGACGAGCAGCACCTTCATGCCGTTCGCGAGCCGGTGCTCGCGGACGCGCGTGCCGTCCTTGGAGAACGAGTCGATTGCCGCGGGCGACGTCGCCATCAGGAGCTCCCCCACTTCTTCCACTTGCCGCCCGACTTCTTCGGCGGGCCCTTTTGCCCCTGCGGCGCTTCCTTGCCGATCTCGCGCAGCTTGCGACGGCGATCACCGCGGCCGCGACGGCCCTGATCCTCGCGCGGAACGATGCGCTCTAGGCTGCGGCGGCGATCGCGGCGGTACTTCTCACCGGTGCGCACGCCCCGGCGCTCCGGACCCGGGCCCTGAGGCGCCTGCGTCGCAAAGAAGCGCGTGCGGGGATCCTTGCGCTTGTCTTCGAGCGGCGCCGCGCGACCGCTCGCCTTCGACTGACCGAGCAGCTCGGCGACTTCGGCGCGCAGCAAGGGACGCCACTTGCCCTCGTGCAGCGAGCGGTCCGAGAGCGTCCCGATGTGCGTGCGGCGCAGCATGAGCACGTTGTAGCCCACGGCCGCGAACATGCGGCGCACCTCGCGGTTCTTGCCTTCGTTCAGCGTGCAGGTGAGCAAGGACCACTCGTTCGTGCGCTTCAACACCTTGACGAACGCGGGCGCGGTCCAGCCCTCCGAGAGCCGCACGCCCTTCTGCACCTTCTCGATCGCCTCGCCCTCGATGCGTCCGCGCACCTTGACCGAGTAGGTCTTGGTGACGCCGTAGCGCGGGTGCGCGATGCGGTTGGAAAACTCGCCGTCGTTGGTGAGCAGAATCAGACCCGTCGAGTCTTCGTCGAGGCGACCGACCGTGTAGATGCGCCCCTTCGAGGGATCGGTGACGAGGTCGATCGCGCGCATGCGAGCCTCGCGGCGCTCATTGGTGCACACGACGCCGCGCGGCTTGTGCAGCAGGTAGTACTTGAGTTCGGTGCGCTCCGGACGGAGCACCACGCCGTCGACGTCGACCTGCTGGACCGTCGGGTCGACCTTCGTGCCGAGCTCGGTGACGATCTCGCCGTCGATCGTGACCTTGCCCTTGGCGATCAGCTCGTCGCACTTGCGGCGCGAGGCGATGCCGTGGTCGGCGAGGTACTTGTTGAGGCGCACGAGGCGGCCGGTGTCGGCGCCATCGTCGTCGGGATCGCGGAAATCGTCGTCTTCGGGGCTCATTGAGCCGCAGAGAGTAGCGTTCCGGGCGCGTTCTGCGGGCCGGGGGATTGGGACGGGCGCGAATCGGGCTATTCTGGGGGCCCGTTGGCGTCGGCTCTGGAGTCCCGACGCCAGAAAGATCCCCCATGAACATTCGCAACGCGTTCCTCGCCGGCCTGCTCGCCTTGAGCACGGCCTTGGGTGCCGCGCCCGCCGTGGCGCAGGCGCCGGGTACGCCGCTGCCGCCCGTGAACCTCGAAGGCCTCGCCCAGACCGGCGCGAAGTCCTTCGACGACTTCATGGGCCGCGCGGTACTGCTGGAGTTCTTCGCCTACTGGTGAGGCCCCTGCGGCGGACAGGTCTCGCACCTCAACGAGCTTCAAGCGAAGTGGGGTGAGCGGGGCCTGTCGATCGTCGGCGTGACCGACGAAGGTGTGGCAGAAACCGTCAAGTGGGTCGAGGAGAAGGGCGCCAAGTACGCCTACGGCTACGACAAGGGCGGCAAGCTCGCGAGCTACTTCAAGGTGTCGGGCATCCCCGCCGCCGTGCTCGTGGACGCCAAGGGCATCGTGCTGTGGCAGGGCCACCCGGCGAGCCTGTCCGAGGCTCTGATCGAGAAGGCCGTCGCCGGTGCGCTGCCCAAGCCCCAGTGGGAGTGGGCACCGTCGACGAAGGCGGTGAAGGCCGCGCTGCTCAAGCGGCAGTACAAGGCGGCCCTCGACGAGTGCGCGAAGCTCACCGAAGCCGACAGCGGTCCCGCGATCGCGCAGGCGATCCGCACGATCGTCGAGAGCCGTGTGGCGGGCCTCAAGTCCACCTACGCCTCGGGCGACTACTTCGGCACCGAGACGGCTGCGGCCGCGCTCGCCAAGGAGCTCGCGGGCTTGCCCGAGAAGGACGCCGTGGTGGCCGTGCAGGCTGAACTCGACGCCAACAAGGACGCTCCGGCGATCATCAAGGCGCAAAAGCAGATCGCGAAGCTGCGCGCTGCCGAGCTCAGCAAGCGCAAGGAGCAAGATGCGGCCATGGAAGACCTCGCCAAGATCGCCAAGGCCCAAGCCGGCAATTTTGCAGGGAAGCAGGCCGAGGAGTTCTTGAACGAGCTCAAGGAGCGGCGGCGCAACGAGCGCTGATCGAGACTGCGAACATCGAGCGATGCGGGGCGGCGCGACCTTCGATCGGT
>JBIKYW010000405.1:0-3715 GCA_044355055.1 Planctomycetota bacterium
TCGATCTTCACTTCGACGCCGCCCCCCGCGGGCCTCGGCTTTGCGAACCTGCTCGTTCCGGGCAACCCGCTGCGCGAGTTCGACCGCCCGCCGACGGGCATCGCGGCCCAATTCCAAAATGCCTTCTTCGAAGGCCCCGACCGCGTGACGCTGACGAGCTCGGGCCCGTGCCTCGAGCACCAGTACCGCCAACAGATCGGTCACTTCCTGTACATGCTCGACCGCGCGCGCCGCGAGGTCGTGGTGTTCAACTCCAACCGCATGACGGTGCTCGACCGCATCCCCTGCGCGGACCCGACGGACATCACGATGGGGCCGAACCTCGACTTCATCGCCGTCTCCAACCAGAACGCCGACACGGTGACGTTCATCGACACCAACCCGGCCTCGGCGACCTTCCACAAGGTGGTCAAGGTGACGCCGGTCGGACGCGGTCCCCGCGGCCTCGAGTGGGATCCGGGCAACGAGGACATCCTCGTGTGCAACGAGGAGGATGGCTCGGTGTCGATCCTCTCCGCGTTCACGTTCGACGTGCGCAAGACGATCTTCGGCAACCTCGAGCGCCCGTTCGACGTGGTGATCCTGCAGCGCCAGATCGGCTTCGGCTACAACCGCGCCGTCTACTTCGCTTGGATCCTCAACCGCAACGGCGACCTCACGATCTTCGAGTCGGGTCCCAACGGTGTGAACGGCTGGGGCTACGACGACACGGTCGGCGTCGCTCCGTTCACGTTCACCAACCCCAAGAAGCTGGCGCTCAACTACGAGTTCGTCGGCGGCTCGGTGTGGATCGTCCATGAGGACCCGCTCGGTGAGAACGGCCAGCCCACCGGCCAGATCGGCGGCGCGGTGACGCGCGTCGACATCGACAGCGGCGCCTTCGGCTTGCTCCCGCTCAACGGATTCCAAGGACAGGTCAACCCGCAGTTCCGCAACATGAGTCTCAAGGTGCGCACCTCGATCGGCCCCAACGAGCTGACGGGCGTGCCGGTGGACCTCGCCTTCGACGAGCTGAACAACCTCGGCGCGTCGCAGAACACGCAGTCGAACTTCGGCGTGGGTCAGGGCATCCTGATCAACGGCAAGTCCGTGATTCGCAACGCGACCAACGCAGCGGTCTTCCCCGACTACATGTTCCTCGCGGTTCCCACCTCGAGCGAAGGTCCGGGCGTGATCGACGTCATCTCGATGACGAGCGGCTACGCGCGCTTCGACACGGACAAGTACGAGCCCGGCGTGCAGTCGGTGCCCTGCTCGGGCGCGCGCTTCCTCTGCACGTTCTTCCGGCACTAGGAAAGCGCACAGGCGAGGCGCGAAAGCGCACGCCATCGCGCCGAGACTCCCCGTGCGGGCGTCACGCCTCCCTCGAAGGGGCGGGACGCCCGTGCTGCATTTCCCAGCCACCGCGCCGTGAGGGCCGGCGCCCTCTCGAACCGTTGCCTGCGTCCGGAGGTGTTCGTGCGGCCCAGAGTTCGATCTGGCATGGGAGTTGTGGAGGCTTGGGAACCCCAGGCTGGGCGCGTCGGCGTGAGGGACCGGCTCCGGCGGCGGCCAAGCTGCTCGGGGAAGGAAAAAATGCGTGCATCCACCGAGGGTCGGCTGACTAGACTACGCACCCCTTTTCGTGCGCGGCCGCATCGGCCCCCCTCATCGACAGCGAGTGAATCTCACCCCCATGAAGCGACAGCTGGCATGGCTCGTGGCCCTCTCTCCCATGGCGCTCCTCGCCGCTTGCGGCGGCGGAGGCAGCGGGTCTTCGGGTTCTACGTCCCAGATGGACCTCTTGGAGGTCTCCAACGGGTTCGGCTTGATGCTCCCACACCAAGTGCAGAAGGCGGATGCCAACGGGCAGCCCACGGCGGAGCGCGTCCTGATTCGGAGCTTCGATGACCTGACGAAGAACGTCGGTCCGCAGAACCCGATCCTGCCGGTGACCGAGTGGCCGACGACCGCGACCTTGCCCAACGGCGACGCCGGCAACCACTTCATCTACGCCGAGTTCTCGCAGCCGCTCGACATCGCTTCGGTGCTCGATCCCTCGCCCGCGGGGCAAGCCAACTCGGGCCTGATCGGTCCGATCACGGTCCTCGCCATCGACCCGTCGAGCGGAGCCGCGGCGCCGGTGCCCGGGCGCGCGTTCATCGGTGGTCGCACCTATGCCGGGATCGACCCGAACGTGCCCGGCGTGCTGCGTTTCGAGCGCTGGGTCGACGTCGACGTCAACGGCAAGCCCATCGTCGGGGCTGTCGACCTCAACGGGGACGGGGTTCCCGATGGCAAGGGCTTCCCGGGTACCGAGAGCGTGCAGGGCTTCCCCGGAGCCTCGAAGCTCGTCGCGGACAACGTCTTCGTGTTCGTCGTCGACACCGACGGCGACCTCTCGACGCACGAGCGCTTCCCGGTCGACCGTCAGGTGCGCCTGCGCGCGACGACGGCGCTGCGCGCGGTGAACCAAAACCAGCTGCTGCGTCAGGTCGTGGCGAGCTCGACGGTCGGCACCGACGACATCCCGCCGGAAGTCGCGACGACGCCGCCGCCCAACTCGATCCCGCTGACGAGCCCGAGCTTCGGCGACGTGGACGTCGACCCGCTGACCACGATCACGGTCGAGTTCACCGAGCCGGTCCAGCCCGCGAGCGTCGGCTCGTTTCCGACGGTCAAGCTGCCGATCATCAGCCCGGCGATCACGCTCGTGTTCGGCCCGGCGAACCAGCAGACGCAGGTGCCCTACACCTGCATGCCGCTCTCGGTCTACGACCTCTCGAAGTGGACCTTGACCACGCAGTTCGGCTTCCCCGGCAACGGCCCGGCCTCGCAGGCCTGCGGCACGTTCAACCGCGTGACGATGAGCTTCATCCCCGCGCAGGTGCGCGACCTCTCGCAGCCCGCCAACGTGAACACGCTCGGCGCGAGCAGCGACTTCACCACGGGTGAGGGTCCGGGCCTCGTCAACGCGCCGGTGGTTCCCGACGCGATCCTCGTCGGCCGCGTCGGCGCGGTTCCGAGCATCTCGGTGATCGACCTCAACGGCTTCGGTCAGTCGACGGGCGACCCGCAGTTCGACTTCAGCTACCAGACCTTCCCCAAGGGCTGGTCGAACTTCCCGAACAACCCCAACCTGATCCAGTACGGCCCGACGATGTTTCCGCCGCTCTTCCCCGGCACCTGCACGGTGGACGGCGGCTCGGCGGGCGCGTTCACGCTGACCAAGGACAGCTCGCTCAACGACATGCTCGTGCGCGCGCCCTTGATTACGTCGATCGGCGAGATGGCGCTCGGCAACCCGCTCGACACCGTCTACCACAACGGCAAGGACTCGACGGGCTGCCGCTCGGGCGGCGGCAGCTTCTGCGCCGTGACCGGCAAGAAGCTCGTGCAGACGGCCTTCCAGACCAACCAGACCCTCGGCCCGCCGACCGGCAACCAATTGCCCGCCGCTCAGGTGCCCGGTGGCGCGAACCCGGTCTCGTTCGCGCCGCACCCCAACCCGCCGGCGCTGCGCTTCCCGCCCCTGTGCCTCCAGCCGTTCATCGGCGGCGAGGAGCCGACCTCGAAGTTCACCATCGACCCGCCGCCGCCTGTCGGTAAGGGTCTGGGATTCACGAACCTGCTCGTGCCGGGTGACGCCTTGCGCGAGTTCTCGAACCCGCCCTCGGGCATCCCGGCGCAGTTCCAGAACGCGTTCTTCGAGGGACCGGACCGCCCGATCGAGCTG
>JBIKYW010000404.1:0-3715 GCA_044355055.1 Planctomycetota bacterium
GTCCGTGGCCCGTGAGCTGCGCCCGGGGCGCCGCGAGCGAGCGTTGGCTGCACCTTTTTTCGGCGGTGCGCACCTCGTGGCGCCGCGGGACGGCGATGGCCGCGGCTGGCGATCGCTCGGGGGCCGCGGCGCGCAGGCGGGGCTCGCGGATTTGCGCGTCCACGGCGCGAGCGTCGTCGTTCTCGATCCGATCGCCTACGCGCAGCCGCGCACGACGTGGTGGCCGCTCGACGCACGCTCGCGTCCCTTCGATGCTTCGGTCCACGACGAGGCTCTGATCGCTACGGCTCGACGCGCCCGCGAGCTCGGGCTCGGAGTCGTGCTCGCGCCGCAACTTTTCGACGCGGCGACTTCTGGGCTCGCGGCGGCTTCGATGACGCTCGATGCACGCGCCTCGGAACTCTTCTTCGAGCGACTGACGGCTCTGTGTGTCCACTACGCGCTCGTGGCCGAGCTCTGCGATGCGGACCTGTTGTGCGTGGGAGCCGGTCTGCAACAGGCGACCGACAGCCTGCGCGACGACCTCGAGCAGGGCTGGATTCCTCCGGACTATCTGCTGCGGAACACGGCGCGTTGGCGCGAGCTGCTCGGTCGGGTGCGCGCGGCTTATGGCGGCGCTCTGACGTATTCCGCCGGCGATCTCGCGGAGGCGCAACAGCTCGGCTTTTGGGACGAGCTCGACTTCGTGGGGATCGAGCTCTATCGCCCCTTGCGCGTGCTCTCGACGGTCGCCGCGCCCGTGGAAGACGCCGAGTGTGTCGAGCGTTGTCGCGCGCACTTGCGCGACCTGCGCGGATTCGCAAGGTCGTTGAGCAAACCGTGGATCGTGACGGAGTTCGGCCTGCCTCCGACGACGCTCGCCAGCCTCGATCCAGCGGTGGGGCTCGGCTCCTACGATGTGCAGGAGACGGCCCGACTCTACGCAGGATTCGCTGCGGCGCTCGCCGAGGTGCGCGCGCTTCCCGACGGACCTAGCGGTGTATTTCTGTGGTGTTGGACTGCGGATCCCGAGCATGGCAATGGCGTGGATCGCAGCTTCACGCTGCAGAATCGGCCGGCGCTTGACGTGCTCGACTCCATCTTCGCGGCGCGGTGAGCGTGGCGCGTTCCCGACGAGCCGCCGCCGCGGACGACACGCTCGACGAGCGACCGCTGCACGAGGTGCCGCTGACGGCACTCGACGGCGTCGGTCCGTCGCGCGCCCAGCGGCTCGCGCAGCTCGGCGTCAACAACGTGCTCGAGCTCCTGTGCGTGCTGCCGCGCCGGCTCGAGCGCTGGCCGGGCACGATTCCGCTGGCGCAGGCGCGCACCCTCGCTGGCGGAGCCGAGCCGCGGGACGAAGAGTCGTTCGAGGAAAACGCGGAGGAAGAGCGTGACGCTGCGACTGCGTCCGCGCTCGTTCGCGTGCGAGGTCGCGTCTCCAAGTTGCGTTTCTCGCGCTTTGGACCTCGCTCGCTCCTTCGCTTGACGCTGACCGACTCCGCCGAGCTGCTCGACTGCTTGTTCTTCAATCAACCGTGGTTGCGCGAGCGATTTGCTCTCGGAGACGAGCTCGAGCTCGTGGGGCGCGCGGTGTGGGCCAAGGGACCCGCGCTCGTGGTGCGCAAGCTCGGGACCTCGGTGGCGCCGTTGCCCTCCGAGGGCACGCTGTCCCCGGTCTATCCGGCGACGGATGGGCTTTCGCAGGACATGCTTCGCGCGCTGTGCGCACGGGCGCTGGAGCAGTTCGGAGCGCGCGTTCGCGAGCTCGTCGATCCCGACTTGCTCGCCCGACACGACTTGCTTGCGCTGCCCGCCGCCGTGCGCGAGCTGCATGCTCCCACCGACGAGCGACGATACGAGCGCGCCCGACGCCGACTGGGGCTCGAGCCGCTGATCGCCTTGCGCGCGAGCATCGAGGCGCGCCGACGAGCGCGCGCGCAACGCGACGCCTTGGTCGTGCGCGTCGACGACGTCGCGGAGCGCAGCGTGCGCGCGCTCTTTCCTTTTGAACTCACGCGCGGGCAGCTGGCGGTGACCGCGGAGCTGCGCGCCGATCTCGCGCGGGGTATTCCGATGCGTCGCCTGATCCAAGGCGATGTCGGCTCCGGCAAGACCGTGCTCGGCGCCTATGCCTGCCTGCTCGCGCATCGAGCGGGCGCACAGTCGGCGTTTCTCGCGCCGACCGAGCTGCTCGCCGAGCAGCACCTGCGCGGACTCGCGCCGCTGCTGGCCCGTGGCGGTTTGCGCTCTGCGCTGCTCACGGGCTCGCTCGGCGCGCGTGCGCGGCGGACCGTGCTGGAGTCCGTTGCGAGCGGGGAAACGGATGTTCTGTTCGGCACCCACGCGCTGCTCGGTGAGCGCGTCCACTTTGCGCGACTGGGACTCGCGGTCGTCGATGAACAGCACCGCTTCGGCGTCGCGCAGCGCGAGCGCCTGTTCGACAAGGGGCGCGACGTCCACGGTCTCCTGATGACGGCGACGCCGATACCGCGCACGCTGGCGCTCACCGTGTACGGAGACCTCGACGTCTCGCTCTTGCGTGAAAAGCCGCCCGGGCGCTCGCCGATCGCAACGCGGCGCGTGCTCGCGCCGCGCGAGCTCGTCGACGAGCTAGAGCCGCGCTTGGAGCGTGGCGAGCGCGTGTACTGGGTGGTCCCGCGCATCGAGTCCGGCGAGGAGGACTCTGTCGGTGCGTGCGAGCGCCACGAGCGAATCGCTCGCGGTCGCTGGGCGCGCTTCGGTGTCGAGTTGGTGCACGGACGGCTCGATTCGGAGGAGCGCGCGGCGCGCTTGGAACGATTCCGCAGCGGTGCGGCTCGCGTTCTCGTCGCGACGACCGTGATCGAGGTCGGTGTCGACGTACCGGAGGCGACGGCGATCGTTGTCGAGTCTGCGGAGCGGCTCGGCCTCGCGCAGCTCCACCAGCTGCGCGGTCGGGTCGGGCGCGGTGCGCTCGCGAGCTCGTGCTACCTGATGGGCAAGCGCTCCGCCGCCGAGCGGCTGTCGCTGCTCGAGCGGACGAACGACGGATTCGAGATCGCCGAGGCCGACCTCACGCAGCGCGGCATGGGCGATCTGCTCGGTCTGCGGCAGGCGGGCGAGAATCGCGAGGGCATCGTGAGCGACGAGGTCGACACGAGCCTCTTCGAGCTGGCGCAGCTTCTGTGCACGAGCGATCCAAGCCTCTTCGAGCGCTACGGCGACCGCCGCCCGCTCTCCTGAAGCGCCGAACGAGCGGGCGATGCTTCGGGGCGACTTCGTCGGTGCACTCGGGAAAGTCGGGTCATCTCGAACGAGTCTCTGCCGAAGCGACCGAGGCCATCACTGTTGCTCCCGAACCCACGTTGGCCGTTCCGTGCCCGGGAGTCGTACGAGCAAGACGCGCGCACCTGTTCCACTTGGGTGCTGAGCGTCACGGTGCCACCCGCGCGCTCCTGCGTTACGCCGCTCGCGCCGCGGTACGACACGAGCGGCTTCGCGCGCTCTGCACCATGGCGAAGCTGCGATCCGCGTGGGTTCCCGAATGTCGTCCTTGCGAACATCAACGATGTACGGGCGGGACTCGTCCAGTGGGCCGTGCGTGGCAAGCGGACCCTTCGTGCTGGCCGTTGCTGGCTCGCATCTCCGCAGATCGAAATCGAGTGGGCTGGCGAGCTCCTTGGAGGTAGAGCCCGTGGGTAGCGCTCGCGATCGCCTGCGGGGTTTCCTTGGCCCCACTCCGCGAGATTCTTCG
>JBIKYW010000406.1:0-3714 GCA_044355055.1 Planctomycetota bacterium
CGACAAGATGCTGCTCAAGGTCGCCGACGCCTACGACATCGCGGTCGACCGGCGCATCGACGCGCTCTTCAAGGTGATCGAGCCCGCGCTCTTGATCGTGATGGCGGTCGTGGTCGGCTTCATCGTCGTCGCGCTCTTCATGCCGCTGATGACGATCATGAGCCAGCTCTCCGCGGGCGGCTGAGACGCGACTTTTGACGTCGGGCCTCTGGGGCGCGAGCATGGGGGAGTCGTGAGCCTCTCCCTGCGCCAGCGCGTGCTCTTGTGGATCGTGCTGATCCACGCTGCGGCCTTCGGCTTCGAGTTCGCGCTCTTCGGACGCAACCTCGCGCGCACGAGCGAGCAGGAGTCGCTCGAGCTCGCGGGCGGGCTCGTCGGCAACCTGCGCTCGCAGATTCGCCCCGGCGGCGGTCTGAATGCGGCGAGCATCCTCGGCTGGGACGACTGGAGTCGCTTCGAGGACGCGCTGATCCTCGACGGCAACCTCGCGCTCGCGCCGGATGGAACCGTCGTGCCGCAGGGCATCGCGCTCAATCCGCTCGGCTCGTCGCGCCGCGGGCCGGAGTTCGATGCGGTCACCGTGTACAGCAACATGTACCTCGCACAGAGCACGGGGCGTCCCGTCGATGACGTCGAAGGCGGACGCGTTCTGCCGATCGACATGCCCGGCGGTGTGTGGGGGACGTGCTGGTATCGCATCGACCGCGATCAAGGGCGCACGACGCGGCTCGTGCGCACGTTCCTCCTGCTCTTCGGCGTCACCACGCTCGCGATCGCGGCGACGCTCTACTTCGTGCTGCGCAGCGAAGTGCTCGCGCCCGTCTCGCGGCTGACGGCCGCGGCGCGACGTGTCGCAGCGGGCGACATGGAGGTCTCGGTCCCCACGACCCAGCGCGAGGGAGAGCTCGGTGAGCTCACGCGCGCGTTCAACGGCATGGTCGCGGAGGTGCGCGACTTCAACGCGCGGCTCGAGCGCGAGGTGCGCGACGCGACGGCGCAGGCGCGTGCCGCCGAGCAGGCCGCGATGACCGAGCGGCGACTCGCGGCGACGGGCAAGCTCGCGGCGGGCGTCGCGCACGAGATCAACAATCCGCTCGGAGGACTGCTCAACGCCGTCGAGCGGCTGCGTCGCGAGGATCTGCCCGCGCCGAAGCGGGCGCAGTATTTGGAGCTCTTGGCGGGCGGTCTCGAGCGCATCCGCGACACGGTCGGCAAGCTTCTGCGATTGACGCCGCGCCAGTCGATGCGCGCTCCGTTGTCGCTGGCGGTCCCCGTGCTCGATGCCGTTGGGCTCGTGCGCCATCGCGCTGCGCGTTCCGGCGTCGTGCTGTCGATCTCGGACGGTGCGCACGCGAGCGCGGCCGAGGTGCTGCCCGAGGAGCTTGCACGTACGCTCGCGGAGCTTCCGCGCGTCGTCGGCGATGCCAACGAGCTCGGACAAGTCGTGCTCAACCTCTTGGTGAACGCGCTCGACGCGCTCGACTCTCGCCCCGGCGGCGGCCGCATCGAGTTGGTGCTCCGCGGCGGCTACGTCGAGGGCCTCGGTGCCTGCGTTCTGCTCGACGTTCACGACGACGGGCCGGGTGTGGCGAGCGAGGAGTTGCCGCGCCTGCTCGACCCGTTCTACACGACGAAGGATGCGGGCAAGGGCACGGGGCTCGGGCTGTCGCTCGTGCACAGCGTCGTGGTCGGCCACGGTGGGCGACTCGACCTGCAGAGTGAGCGCGGACGCGGCTTCCATGTGCGCATCGCGCTGCCTGTTCGCGGGGAGGCCTCCTGATGGACGCCATGGTGCTCGCGTTCAAGGTGCTTCTTCTGTGCTTGTCCGCCTCGATCAGCGGCTCGGAGACGGCGCTCCTCAGCTTGGACGAGGAACAAGCGCGGCGCGTGGGACCGCGCGCTCAAGCGCTGCTCGCCCGGCCGCAGAAGCTCTTGAGCACGGTTCTGATCGCCAACGTCGCGGTCAACACGCTCTTCTTTGCGTACTCCGCTCGCGGGTCGGAGACCACCGACGGAGTTCCGGCCTGGGTCGACGGCTTGATCGCCCTCGCGCTCGTCGTCGTCTTCGGCGAGGTGCTTCCCAAGAACCTCGCGATGCGCGCACCGGAGCCCATCGCGCGCTTCGCGGTGCCGTTCCTCTCGGCGCTGGCGGTCTTGACTTCGCCACTGGCGCGCGTGCTCGAGATCGCGCTCGTGCCGCTGTACCGCATGCTCGGTCGCTTCGGCGAGCAGGAGCAGGGGATCTCGACCTCTGCCATCACGGATGCGCTGCGTCAGTCCGCGGAGCAGGGGCACTTGCTCGGGGATGAAGCGCGCTTCGTCTCGGCGATCGTGCGGCTCGAGGACATGCGCGTGCGCGAGGTGATGACCCCGCGTGTCGACCTTGTGGTGCTCGACGTCTCCGAGGAAGGTCGCGACGAGGTCACGCGTCGCGCGCTCGCGGAGAAGGTGCCGTGGGTCTTGATCGTCGATGGCAACCCCGATGCGGTGATCGGTCGCGTGCGCACGCGCAACCTCGCTGTGCACTCCACGCGTCCGGTGCGTTCGATGCTCGAGCCCTGCGTGTTCGTGCCAGAGGTCGCGCCCGCGGTGGCTGCGCTGCGGCACCTGCGCGAGCAGCACGTCGCGCAGGGCGTGGTGATCGACGAGTGGGGCGGGACCGCCGGGATGGTGAGCGTCGAGACGATCTTCGAGGAGGTCGTCGGCGACCTGCGCGTCGAGGGCGAAGCCGCGTACCAGCCCGTGGTCGAACTCCCCGACGGCAGCTTCGAGGTCGACGGCGCGTTTTCGATCCGCGACTGGAACGAGCGCTTCGGCCAGTGGGTCGTGCCGCGCGAGTTCGAGACCCTGAGCGGGCTCGTGACGACGCTGCTCGGGCGCCTGCCGAAGGTCGGGGACACGTGCACGTCGGGGCCGCTCGAGTTTCGCGTGCTCCGCATGCGTCGACGCAGGATCGAGCGCGTGTCTCTGCGCATCGTCGATGCACGTGGCCAGGGTGAGGAGACGGCGCCGTGACCATCCTCTGGCTCCTGCTTCTGGCGCTGTGCCTCGCGCTGTCTGCGATTTTCTCAGGCTCCGAAGTGGCCTTCTACAGCTCGTCGCGCACGCGCGTCGAAGCCGAGGCGCTGCGCGGCGGCTGGCTGCAGGCCTTGAGCCACCGGCTCGTGCGCAGCGAGGCGCTGCTGCTCGCGTCGCTGCTCGTCGGCAACACGCTCGTCAACCAGCTCTCGACGGTCGCAGTCGACGAGCTGTTTTCTCAATTGCCGATCCCGGTGGCGTGGCGCGAAGTGGTCGTGGCCTTCACTCTCACGCCGGCGCTCGTCCTCCTCGGAGAGCTCTTCCCCAAGGATCTCGCGCGCCGCCGCCCGCACCATCTGCTGCGCATCGCGGCGCCGGTGCTCGCGCTGGTGCGCGTCGCCGTCAGTCCGCTCGCGTGGCCGCTCGCCAAGCTCACCGACGCGATCAGTGTGCTGCTCGGAGGCGAGCGCGACGGGTTCCGCTACGTGCACGGGCGCGAGCGCGTGTTCGAGCTCCTGCGCGAGCGCGGCGGCCCCGCGCTGCCGGACATCGAGCGGCTCGCGCTCAACACGATGGAATTGCGCTCGCGCAAGGTCGAGCTCGTCATGGTCCCGTGGCGCAAGGTCGAGAACTTGCGGCTCGAGCGCGGGCCCGAGGGCGCGTTCGAACAGTTCTCGACCACCCAGTTTTCGCGCC
>JBIKYW010000190.1:0-6197 GCA_044355055.1 Planctomycetota bacterium
CAGCGCAGCTCGCGCGCAGCGTGTACGACTTGGATCCCGAGCTCTCGGTGCTCGTGGCGCGTGCGCTCGACAGCGGGGAATGTGCCCCGACCTCCGAGCGACTTGTCGAGCTCGGTCGCGAAGCGCTCGCGCAAGAGCGCCGCAGCGAAGCGCGCGAGTACTTCACGCTCGCCTATCTGCGCGGCGATCGATCGATCGTGCCGGAGCTCGACCGCCTCGAAGCCGAGCTCAGAACTGGAAGTAGATGAACGGCTTCACCGCCGCGTTCGTGAAGGCGAGTGCGAGCGGGACGAGCGCGCCGAGGAGCAGCGCGTAGCCCCAGTCGGGCAGCGGCTCTGTCACTCGTTCGATCCAGCGCCGCGCGGCCAGCGCGTGAACGAGCGCCAGTGCCGCGAACGTCACGAGAGGCCAAACGCCGAACGAGCGCGCCCCCTCGGCTTGGAACAGCACGAAGGAACGAACGGTGACGAGGGCGCCGTCGAACGAGGGCGCGCGGAAGAAGATCCACGCCAAGAGGACCCACCAGAAGGTCGCGACGAGCCCGAGCGCCGCCGGCATGCGCAGCCCGCGTCGTTCCCATTCGCGATGCGCGACGAGCGCGGCCCCGTGCAGCGCGCCCCAGATCACGAAGTTCCAGCCCGCGCCGTGCCACAAGCCGCCGAGCAGCATCGTCAGCATCAAGTTGCGGTACTGGAACAGCCTTGAGCCGCGACTCCCGCCGAGCGGGATGTAGAGGTAGTCGCGCAGCCAACTCGAGAGCGACATGTGCCAGCGTCGCCAGAAGTCGCGGATCGACGCGGCGAAGTAGGGGAAGTCGAAGTTGAGGCGCAGCTCGTAGCCGAACAGGCCCGCGGTGGCGATGGCCATGTCGCTGTAGCCCGAGAAGTCGCAGTAGATCTGCACCGCGTAGAACAGGACCGCGATCCACGCGGAGAGTGCGTCGTAGAGCGCCGGATCCTTGAAGTACGGATCGACGAGCTCGGCCACGTTGTCGCCGATGCATGCCTTCTTCACGTATCCGACGAGGAACAGCGTGGCACACGCGCGTACGCGCACGTCGCGCCACACGCGCACGCGCTCGAGCTGCGGCAGGAAGTCGATCGCGCGCACGATCGGCCCGGCGACGAGCTGCGGAAAAAACGTGACGAAGAGCGCGAAGTCGAGCGGATCGCGCACGGCGCGCAGCTCGCGTCGATACACGTCGAGCGAGTAGCTCATCGTCTGGAACGTGTAGAACGAGATGCCGACCGGCAGCACGATCCCGAGCACGTGCGGGCTGGCCTCGAAGCCGAGCGCGCTCGCGAGGCGGATCGCGGAATCGAGGAAGAAGTTCGCGTACTTGAAGACGCCGAGCAGGCCGAGGTTGGCGACGACGCTGAGCGCGATCCAGCGCTTGCGCGAACGCTCGTCGTCGTTGCCCTCCAGTCGCAATCCGACTACGTAGTCGAGGGCCGTGGACCCGACGATCAACGACAGAAAGCGCCAGTCCCACGCGCCGTAGAAGAAGTAGCTCGCGGCGAGCAGCCACAGCTTGCGCGCGCGGTGCGACGTGAGCCACCAATGCACTCCGAAGACGAGCGCGAAGAAGGCGAGGAACGAGAGCTCGGTGAAGATCATCGCGCCCGGAGCTCCCTGCTGCGCACACGCGCCACAAACTCTTCCGCGAGCTTCTCCGTGAAGAGCTTTGCACCCTCGTCGTTCAAGTGCGTCTCGTCGTAGCGCCGCTCCGGCGCATAGAGGTCCGCATGCAGCGTCGCGTCGTCGAAGCGCATGAGCACCGGCACATCACCGCTCGCCGCCGCCTTGACGAGGTCGTCTTGCAAATAGAGAGCGGGCTGTGTGACGAACACCGCCGTCGCCCCGAGCTCTTCGATACGCGCGCGAATGCGACCGTACATCTCGAGTGCGAGCGGATCCGCCGGCCCGTCGCTGACGCGCAGCGCCCTGTACTCCTCGACCTGTGCCAAATACCGCTCGCGCCGCCTCTGAAAGCGCTGCCCGCGTCGTCCGAGCGCGTCTTCGTCTTCACCGAGGGGCGCGTAGCCGTCGAGGCGCGGCCCGACCAGCTCGCGCTCGATCTCCGGCGTGCGCAGCTCGCCCAGAGCCGCGTCCACGAGCCGCTGCGAGCGACCGATGTTGAACACGTTGTACGCACACGACTTCCAGTGGGGCGCCAGCGCCGCGAGCAGCGCCCCGCCTTCGACGCCCGCATCCGCCATCCAGCGTGAGAGCCGCAGGGTGGCCTGCGGGTCGTGCCACTCGATCACCTGTCGTGCGAGGAAGTTGCGCTCTTCGCGGAGCAGCGCGATGCCCTCGGGGTCGACGAACACGAAGTCCAGCGAGCGCGGCTCGAGCTCGCCGATGCGCGCGAGCAGGTGCTCGACTTCGAATGCGCGCGAGCCCGGCGCGCCGAAATTGAACGCGCGCGTCGCGACACCGGCCGCGCTCGTGCGCGCCTCGAACACCTCGGGCACGAAGCCGCGGTGCACTCGGCTCGAACCGGCGAACACGACGGTGTACACGTCACGTTCCTGCGCAAAGCGCTCCAGCTTCGCGTCGACGAGCTCGCGCGCGCCGCCGTGGGGTAGCCACTCGCGCAGCGCCAGCGTGGTGACGACGAAGCTCGCGAGGAACAGCGTGACGAGCGAGATCCGCGCGCCGCTCCGCGCTCCGTCGCTGTGCTCCGCCACGCCGCGCAGCCCTAGTAGCCCAGCCCGTTCTTGCGCAGGTGGACCGCGGGCTCTCCGTCGCGGCTCTGGCGGCCGTCGATCACCTCACCGAACACCACCACGTGATCGCCGCTCGCGTACTCGCCTTGCAGCCGGCATTCGATCCACGCCAGTGCCTCCGAGAGCACCGGCGTGCCCTGTGCGCCGCGCTCGAGCGCGAGCGTGTCGAACGGTCCTGTCCCCGGCTCGTACTTGCGGAAGAAGCGCCCCATCAGGTCGTTGGAGCCCTTCTCGAGGATCGAGACGCCGAACAGCTTGCTCGCGCGGATGGCGGCGAGGTGAGCGCGATCCTTGCCGACCGCGACCGCGACCACGGGCGGGGCGATGCCCATCTGCATCACGAAGGAGCCCACGAAGCCGAGCGGGGCGCCGCCCTCCTCGGTGGTGACGATGTACAGACCCGTGGGGAGGCGTCCGAGCGCCTTGCCGATGGGGGAGATCTCGGTCGGGGTGGCCATGGGGTGAGTGTGCCGCACGCGCGCGTCCGCCGCCACGCCCGAGGCTCCGCCGAGGGGTCCGCGGACGAGTCCGCAACACGCGCCCCGAAGTGCTCCGAATTGCCCCGAAAAGGACGCCCGAAAGGCCCTCTTCCGCGCTGGAACGGGAGCCCCTTTCCGCGGATAATCTCCGGCCCTGACAGGCCCTTGGATCCGTGTGGTTTCCGAGGGCCTTTCGCGCCTCCCAAGCGAGCGATTCGCGCCACGGCCATGACGACGACCGAACCCCTTCCTCCCTCCGCGTCCGACGGCCGCATCGAAGAGCGCCACATCGAGCGCGAGATGCGCGAGTCGTACCTGACCTACGCGCTCTCGGTCATCCACGCTCGCGCCCTGCCGGACGTCCGCGACGGCCTGAAGCCCAGCCAGCGCCGCATCCTCGTGGCGATGGACGACCTGAACCTCAGCCCGCGCGCCAAGTACCGCAAGTGCGCCAAGATCGCGGGCGACACGTCGGGCAACTACCACCCGCACGGCGAGTCGGTCATCTACCCGACGCTCGTTCGTCTCGCGCAGCCTTTCAGCACGCGCTACCCGTTGATCGATGGCCAAGGCAACTTCGGCAACATCGACGGCGATGGCGCGGCGGCCATGCGATACACGGAAGCGCGCATGACCGGGGTCACGACCGAGCTGATGGCGGACCTCGACAAGGAGACGGTCGACCGTCAGCCCAACTACGACGAGACGCGCACCGAGCCCGTGGTGCTCCCCGGGCGCTTTCCGAACCTCCTGTGCAACGGATCGGACGGCATCGCGGTCGGCATGGCGACGAGCCTACTCCCGCACAACCTGCGCGAAATCGTCGCGGCGATGCGGATCGTGCTCGAGCGCCCGACCGTCACGATCGGCGAGCTGTGCGAGGTCGTGAAGGGCCCCGACTTCCCCACGGGTGGCGTGGTGATGGGACGCCGCGGGATCCTGCAGGCGTACGCGACGGGCCGCGGCATCTGCCGCGTGCGCGCGAAGTACCACGTCGAGGAAAACAAGAACCGCAGCACGATCGTCTTCACCGAGATCCCGTTCCAAGTCCGCAAGGAAGCGATCATCGAGAAGATCGTCGAGGTCGTGAACGACGACCGGATCACCGGCATCTCGAACGTTCAGGATTTCTCCGACCGCACGGGCATCCGGCTCTCGATCGACCTCAAGAAGGGCGAAGACCCGCAGGTCATCGTCAACCAGCTCTTCCAGTACACGCCGCTGCAGTCGACGCAGTCGATCATCAACCTCGTGATCGACCGCGGCCAGCCGCGGACGCTGAACCTGCGCGGCCTGCTCGACAGCTACATCGCGCACCGCAAGGAAGTCATCCGCCGTCGCACGCAATTCCTGCTCACGAAGGCGGAAGAGCGCAAGCACATCGTCGACGGTCTGCGCATCGCGGTCGACAACATCGACGAGGTCATCCGCATCATCCGCGCGAGCGCCACGCCGGATGCGGCCAAGACCGGCCTGCAAGAGCGCTTCGCGCTCTCGACGCGCCAGTCGCAGGCGATCGTCGACATGCGCCTCGCGCGCCTGACGGGTTTGGAGCGCGAGAAGCTCGAAGAAGAGTTCAACGCACTCCTCGCCGAGATCTCGGACCTGAAGGACATCCTCGCGCGCGACGAGCGCGTCGTGACGATCATCAAGGCCGACCTCGACGAGCTCGAGCAGAAGTACGGCGACGAGCGCCGCACCGAGATCAGCCATGAGGAGATCGACGGCTCGTTCGACATCGAAGAGCTGATCACCGAGGAGATGATGGTGGTCACCTTCTCGCGCGACGGCTACGTCAAGCGCACGCCGCTCGACGTGTACCGCACGCAGGGCCGCGGTGGCCGCGGAATCATCGGCTCGGAGACCAAGGAAGGCGACGTGGTGCAGTCGCTCTTCGTCGCGGGCACGCACGACCACGTGCTGTGCTTCTCCAACCGTGGGCAGGTCTACTGGCTCAAGGTCTACAACCTGCCGGAAGCGAACCGCACGAGCGCGGGCCGTGCGATCTCGAACCTGATCGAGCTGCAGGACGGTGAGCGCATCACGAACGTGCTGCGCGTCGTCGAGTTCGACAAGGATCGCTCGGTGTTCTTCGCCACGCGCCGCGGCACGGTCAAGAAGACCTCGCTCGAGGCGTACTCGCGCCCGAAGAAGGGCGGCATCCGCGCGATCCTGCTCGAAGAGAGCGACGAGGTCGTGGCCGTGGGCCTGTGCAAGCAGGGCGACACGATCGTGATCGCGACCGCCGACGGTCAGGCCATCCGCTTCGCCGAGGAAGACGTGCGCTCGATGGGCCGCACGAGCTACGGCGTGCGCGGTATCCGCCTGATCGATGAGGACCGCGTGGTCGACATGAAGGTTGCCGTGCCCGACACGTTCCTGCTCTCTGCGGGCGAGAACGGCTTCGGCAAGCGCACGCCGATCGAGGACTACCCGATCAAGGGCCGTGGCGGTCAGGGCGTGATCAACATCCGCACCGAGGGCCGCAACGGTCAGGTGATCGGCACCGTGCTGTGCCGCGAGGACGACGAGGTGATGTTCATCACCCAGTCGGGCATGATCGTGCGCTCGCCCGTGAACGAGATGCGTCCGATGGGCCGCAACACGCAGGGCGTGCGTCTCGTGAACCTGAAGGATGCGGACAAGCTCGTCGGCATCGAGCTCGTCAGCGCCGAGGACCTTACGCAGTACCAAGCGACGACCCAGCGACGCATCGTGCGGAACCCCGAGGGGGAATCCGCGGCGGACGGCCCCGACGAGCCGGACGAGCCGCTGCCCGAAGGCCCCGAGGCCGACTGAGCGCGCGGGCCCCCGAGGATCGATCCCGCCGGAGCGATCCCCGAGGGCCCGCGGTCCATCTGCACGAGTGGGGGAGCGTCGATGACGGTCGGAGAAGGCCTCGGTTGGGAGCGCGGGCGCGAGCTGGAGCTCTGCCTGCAGGGCGCGCACGTGACGCGCTGGCGCGATGTGCTGTTCCTGTCGTCCCGCA
>JBIKYW010000211.1:0-5764 GCA_044355055.1 Planctomycetota bacterium
TCGCCATCCGCGGTGGCATCCCCGTGATCTTCCCGTGGTTTGGGGACGATCCGCTCCAGCAAGGTCGCGGTGCCCACGGCTTCGCACGGCGGCTCCCGTGGCGCTGTGTCGACGTCCAGCACGGTGCGAGCGGATCGCGGGTGACGTTGGAGCTCACGGAGAGCGACGCCACGCGCGCGGTGTGGCCCGAGAGCTTTCGCGCGCAGCTCGAAGTGCGCGCGGCCGAGCGTCTGGAGGTCGCGCTGGAGGTGCACAACCTCGGCCGCGGGGCTTTCCGTTTCGAAGCCGCGCTCCATACCTACCTGCGCGTCGGCGACGTGAGCCGCGTCCGCCTGAGCGGACTCGAAGGCGCCTGCTACCTCGACAAGCTCGCCGGCTTCGCCGAGCGCCCCGCCGCCGGAGCCCCGCTCACCTTCGACGGCCCGATCGATCGCGTCTACCTCGACACCGACGCCACCTGCGTGCTCGACGATGCCGCGCTCGGCCGGACCCTCGTGGTCGAGAAGCAGGGTTCGCGCTCGACCGTGGTGTGGAACCCGTGGGCGGAGGCCGCCGTCAAGCTCGCGGACCTAGGGGACGAGTGGCCGCGGTTTCTGTGCGTCGAGACGGCCAACGTCGGCACGAGCGCGGTCGAGCTTGCCCCGGGCGCGTCGCACCGCATGTCGGTTGCGCTCGCCGTGCGTTGAGGCCGGGTGCTTGGGTTTGCGAGCGCTGGCGCGCTAGCATCGCGCGTCCGCCGAACGTTGAGCGGGAATCGAGGGGACGAATGTCGCTGTATGAAAAGCTGCAAGGGGATGTGAAGCAGGCCATGTTGGCGCGCGACGAAGTTTCGCGCGACACACTGCGGATGCTCGTGGCGGCCGTGAAGAAGCAGGAGCTCGAGCAGGGCAAGGAGATCACCGATGAGCTTGTGATGTCGATCTTGCAGGGAGCGGCGAAGACGCGCGCGGAGTCGATTGCGCAGTTCACGTCCGCGGGTCGCCACGACCTCGTTGCGAAGGAACAAGCGGAGCTCGCGGTCGTGCGGCGCTACCTGCCGCAGCAGCTCGACGAAGCGCAGACGCGCGCGGCGGTGGTCGCGCTGATCGCCGAGCTCGGCATCTCGTCGAAGAAGGACGTCGGCACGCTGATGAAAGCGGCGATGGCCAAGCACAAGGGCGTGATCGACGGCAAGTTGGTGCAGAAGCTCGCGGGAGAGCTGCTCGCCTGAGCGAGCGACGAGTGGGTTGGCAACGCGCGGGGGGCGCGGGAGCGGGACCATGATCAACAGCGAGGGTGCGGCGGTGCCGCAGGCCGATGTCACGGGTCGTCACAAACGACTGGTGGCGCGGACGGTGCTCATCTCGGTTTTCACAGCGATTTCGCGCATTCTGGGCTACGGCCGCGAAGCGCTCACGGCGGCGCTCTTCGGCGACACGTCGGCGGTCTACGACGCCTTCGTGACGGCGTGGCGCGTGCCGAACCTCTTCCGCCGACTCCTCGGCGAAGGCGCGGTATCGACCTCGCTCGTGCGCGAGATGACCAAGGAAGATCACGAGCGCGGCAACGAGGCCGGTCGCGTGCTCATGTGGGAGACGCTGCGGCTCGCGGCGTGGATCCTGTTCTCGCTCACGATCGTGATCATGGGCGCGGTGTCGCTCATGCCGGACACGATGCCCTTCACCGGCTGGCGCTGGCTCGGCGACGACGCGGCGGCGATGCGCGAGCTCACCGTGCAGGTGACGCCGTACGTGATCGCGATCTGTCTCGCGGCACTCGCGGGCGGCGCGTTGTCGGTGCGTGGCAGCTTCACGGGCACGAGTGCGGGTCCGGGCGTGATGAACGTCATCGCGATCCTGACGCTGCTCCTGATCGGCTGGCGCTTCGGTTGGCAGGGAGCGGGGCCAGAGGACGGCGCCGAAGGCCGCGAGCGTCACCTCGACATGGCGCGCTGGTTCTCGTGGGGCTTGCTCGCGAGCGGCGTGGCCCAGCTGGCGATGCTCGTCCCCGAGCTGCGCGCCGCGAAACTCCTCGGGCATTTCACGCCTTCACCCGAGACGCGCGCAAAGGCGCTGCACGTGCTGAAGACGAGCCTGCCCGTCGCGCTCGGCGCAGCCGTATATCAGATCAACGTGCTCGTCGACAGCTTCATGGCCAACAACCTCCTCGAGGTCGGCGGCGCTTCGACGTACTACTACGCCAATCGCATCCAACAGCTTCCGCTGGCGTTGGTTGCGACGGCGGCGACCACCGCGGTTTTCCCGGCGATGCAGGCTTTGGCACAAAAGCGCGCGTTCGGCGAGCTGCGCCGCTTGCACGAGCAGACGCACTTGGGGATCGCCTTCATCGCGCTTCCGGCGAGCATCGGCCTTTTCGTGCTCGCGACGCCCGTGACCACGGTGCTGCTGCAGCACGGCGAGTTCTCCGCGCGCGGTGTCGAGCGCACGGCGGACGCGATTTCGATGCTGTGCATCGCGCTGCTGCCGGGGGGCGCAGTCGCGCTCGTCACGCGTGCGTTCTTCGCGCTCGGCGACTACCGCACGCCGGTGCGCGTCTCGGTGGCGATGCTCGCACTCAACATTGTGCTCAACTTTGCCTTCGTGGTCGGGTTGGGAATGGACACGGGCGGTCTCGCGCTGGGGACGGCCATCGTGAGCTGGCTGAACGTGCTCGTGCTCCTGCCCGCGCTTCAGACGCGGCTGCGAGAGCAGGAGGGCGCGGACGTAGCGGGACTCCCCGACCTCGGATCGCGGATCGCGCGCATGCTCGCGGCCGCGGCCACCAGCGGGGTCGCGGCCTTCGGTGCCTATCGCGCGCTCTCGCAGGGCCCCTCGTCCGTGCTGGCACTTTTCGTCGCAATCGTCTGTGGAATGGGGGGTTACGTCCTCGCAGCCCAGCTGCTCGGCTGCCCCGAATGGCTCGAAGCCAAGGCCCGCTTCGGGGGCAAGTTGATCCGCAAGCTCGGACGCTAGGGGGCCCGCGTTCCCGCCGGCGCCCCCCCGCGTCGTCCAAGACGCGAGCGCCCGCGAAGACTTCGCCCGTTTTGGCGCGGCTCTCCGGCGCGAGCGGCGCTAGCTTGGACCTTTCCGCCGCCATGGGCATTCAGGGGGTCGCGAGGGCGGCCCGTCTCTGGCGCGCGGAGGCCGAAGAACTCGCTCTCCCACAGGTCGCGCACGTGAATCCCGTGTCCCAAGCCTCCAAGAAAACGTCTCCGACTCCCCCGACCCGCGAAGAGGCGCTGCGCGCGCTCGAACAGGTCGATCCCCCGCGCGACCTCCACGATCCGGAGCTCTCCGAGAACGCGAAGAAGGTTCTCGCGCAGCGGTACCTCAAGAAGGACCTCACCACGGGCAAGGTCAACGAGACGCCGCGTCAGCTGTATTGGCGCGTTGCGACCTGCGTCGCCAAGCCGGAGCTCACGTTCCCCGGCGGCAGCCCGGAAAAGGCGCTCGCGATCGCACGCGAGTTCTACGACCTGATGGCGCGTCGCCAGTTCATGCCCAACAGCCCGACGCTGATGAACGCGGGCCGCGAGATGGGGATGCTCTCGGCGTGCTTCGTTCTGCCGGTAGAGGACTCGATCGAAGGCATCTTCGACTCGGTCAAGGCGACGGCGCTGATCCAGAAGGCCGGGGGCGGCACGGGCTTTTCGTTCTCGCGCCTGCGTCCGCAGGGTGATGTCGTTGCGAGCTCCGGCGGCACTACCGAGGGCCCGCTGTCGTTCATTCAGGTCTTCTCGAAGGCCACCGACGCGATCCAGCAGGGCGCGTTCCGCCGCGGCGCGAACATGGGCATCCTGCGTGTCGATCACCCCGACGTGATCACGTTCATCCAGTTCAAGGACGACCTCAGCAAGCTCCAGAACTACAACATCTCGGTCACCGTCACCGACAAGTTCGTGCAGGAGCTGCGCTCGAACCCGCGCGTTCCGCACCAAGTGCAGAACCCGCGCACCCGCGAGTGGAAGAAGCTCGAGAAGAAGGGTGCGGACGGCAAGGGGACCGGCGAGTACTGGACGGTCGGCGAGGTCTGGGACCTGATCATCGAGCACGCGTGGCGCACGGGCGAGCCGGGTGTCGTGTTCATCGACCGCGTCAACGCCAAGAACCCGATCAAGAACGTCGGCCTGATCGAAGCGACCAACCCCTGCGGCGAGCAGCCGCTGCACCCGTACGACTCGTGCAACCTGGGCTCGATCAACCTCGGCCTGTTCGTCCACGGTGACGGCGCGCAGGCGCGCTTTGACTGGGACGAGTACAAGGCGGTGATCCACACGACCACGCGCTTCCTCGACAACGTCATCGAAGCCAACAAGTACCCGCTGCCGCAGATCGAGACGATGTCGAAGACGACGCGTCGCATCGGCCTCGGCGTGATGGGCTTTGCCGACGCACTCTTCAAGCTCGGCCTCGCCTACGACACGGCCGAGGGCTGCGCCTTCGGCGAGCAGGTGATGAAGGTGCTGAACGAGGAGTCGCACCTCGCGAGCGAGTCGCTCGCGGAAGACCGCGGCGTGTTCCCGGCGTGGGAGGGCTCGGACTGGCAGAAGCAGGGTCGCCGCCTGCGCAACAGCTACACGACGACGGTTGCGCCGACCGGCACGATCTCGATCATCGCCGATTGCTCGGGCGGCATCGAGCCGATGTTCAGCCTCGCCTTCATCCGTCAAGTGATGAAGGACACCTCGGGCAAGCCGACGGTGATGCGTGAGGTGAACTACGTCTTCGAGGAGATCGCGAAGAAGCGCGGCGTCTGGTCGGAGGCGTTGCTCGACAAGATGCTCGAGCGCGGCACTCTCGCCGGTCTCGACGAAGTTCCCGTGGACATGCGTCGCGTGTTCGTCACCGCGCGCGACATCACGCCCTACTGGCACATGAAGATGCAGTCGGCGTTCCAGCGCCACTGCGACTCGTCGATCTCCAAGACGATCAACTTCCCCAACGAAGCTACCGTCGAGGACATCCGCTCGATCTTCGAGCTCGCGATCGACGAAGACGTGAAGGGCGTCACCGTCTACCGCGACGGCTGCCGCGATCTGCAGCCGATGGCGCTCAAGGGCTCGACCAAGCGTAAGGAAGAGGCACCCAAGTCGGAGGCGCCGTCGCTCTCCGACACGGCGTTCCTCATGCCGCAGGCGCTCGACCCGCAGCCCGTCCGTCTGCCGGAGATCATGCCGAGCCTGCGCATCCGCCAGATGACGCCCTTCGGCAACATGCACGTGAAGATCTCGGTCGATCCCGTGCAGGGCAAGGAGCGCGAGGTCTTCGCGCAGCTCGGCAAGGGCGGCGACGTCGCCAACTCCGACCTCGAGGCCATCTGCCGCATCCTCTCGCTGTGGCTGCGCTCGAACGGCTCGATGGAGCTCGCGCTCAAGCAGCTCGAAGGCATCGGCTCGTCGCTCTCCGTTCCGACGCGCGACGGCCGCATCATGTCGCTGCCCGATGGACTCGCGAAGGCGATCCACCGCTACCTCGACGTGAAGAAGCAGTACGGTCTCGAAGCCCTGCTGCTCGGCCGCGCGACGCTCGACGGTCCGACGCCCGCTGCGGCTGCGTCCACGCCGAGTGCTGCACCCGCTCCGACTCCGACGCCGAGCGCGCCCAAGGCCGCGGGCAACACCGCGCCGCGGAACGTCGGCCACTACAAGCTGAAGTGCCCGGCCTGCGAGGGCGAGCTCGCGTTCATGGAAGGCTGCGTGAAGTGCCACGGCTGCGGCTTCAGCCAGTGCTGAGACTGCGCGCTGCCGCGCTGAACAGCTTCGATTTCTGTGCGCCCGCTGCGGAGG
>JBIKYW010000408.1:0-3691 GCA_044355055.1 Planctomycetota bacterium
AGCCCGGCTTCTCGGGCTTGTCCCCCGTCTTGTAGTCGCTGAT
The DNA here is from genome assembly GCA_044355055.1 of Planctomycetota bacterium. Classification (GTDB taxonomy): domain Bacteria; phylum Planctomycetota; class UBA1135; order UBA1135; genus F1-120-MAGs118. Next base: position 44 of record JBIKYW010000408.1, read on the forward strand.
GCGCCAACGTCCGGTGCGGCGATTTTGTTCGATGCGATCGATGGTTCCTGTCACGAGGAGCGAGCGCAGCTCGCGCGGCGTCGTCTTCAGCTCTGTGTGGACGATCACCCAGCCGTCGGTGGCCTGCGCGGCCTGCCAACGCGCGACTCGTTCGAGCCGCGTGCGGAGCTTTTCCACCTGCAGCCAGACGGCGGGACGCGCATCGTTACCGAAGCGCTCGGAGGAAAGTGCATCGAGGCGAGCGGACAGTGCAGTCCGCAGCACTTCGACATCCGTCGCACCGCGCAGGTTCGGCTCGCCGAGCACGCTCAACACCTCGTGCGCAAACGTGCCGAATGCCCGCGGATCGAGCTCGAGCTCGACGTAGCCCGCGCTGCGACGCTTCAGCACGCTCCCCACGTAGTAGAGGAACGGCGATTCCAAATAGCGCCGGAACTCCGTCACGCTGATCGTCGTCGGAGCGGGCTCGGCCCCGATCTGAGGCCTGCGTCGCTCGGGACTGCCCGATGCGGGCGGCGGAGCGCTCTCGTGCTCGGGAAATGCATGCTGGATGCGCGCGAGGGTGGCGTCGGGTCCACCTCGAAACAGGAAGCGACTCGGAACGAGCGGATTGCGCTCCGCGTCGCGCCGAGCGGAGAGCAGCAACGTACTTGGACGACCGGCGAGAATGGCAGCTAGCGCCCACACGTCGCGCGCGGCGCGCCGACGCTCATCGAGCAGCCCGAGCGCACGCCTTGCGGGATCGGAAAGCAGCCCCCCACTCGTACCGCGCGCGGGCAGAGCGCCCTCGTTGAGTCCGCAAATCGCGAGGTGCGGCGCATCATCGAGCGCGAGCTCCAACCAGCCGAAGATCTCGACGAGCGGGAGCTTCTCTCCAGGAGGCGGGGGCGGCAGCTCGAGAGCTTCGAGATGCTCTTCGATCAACTGCGCGACATCGCTGCCCGCAAGAGTCGACGCACTCCCGGCTGCAGGAGCCATGGCGAGATCCGCCACCTGCCGCGCGAGGGCCTCGAGTGCTCGCACATGCAGCCAGCCATGCTTGTCGCGTGCGCCCGATGCGACCGCAGGATACGCGGCGGAGATCAGCGCTCGGATCCGGGCGCTCCAGTCCTTGACCGAGCTCGCGAGCGCTTCGTCCGCGCTCCCGAACAACGCCTGCGCCTTCTCGACGGCGGCCCGCAGTACGTCGAGCGCACGTCCGCCACCACGGCTCGAGCTCTCGGGCCAGTGTCCATCCATTCGCAGGGGCGAATGTTCCGAAAGGAAGGTATCGAGAGCCGCGGAGAGTGTTCCGCCCGGGACGCCGCACAGCGCCTCGAAGTCCGGGTGACGCGCGAGCAAGGCGAAGTCCTCGGCGGACCGCGATGCTGCCCAACGCAAGCCACCGAGCACGAGCCGTGCCGCGGGAGCCTCGGTCAACGGCGTGCCCCCCGCGAAGCGCGGCTCGCAGCCGAGCTCGATGAGTCGACGCTCCAAGAAGGGTCGCACCGACAGGTCCGCGAGTCCGACGGCGACCTGCTCCGGAGCCGGTCGCGGCTGGATCGAAGCGAGGTGGGCGACGGCGAGCTTCGCCTCGTCGTCCGGCGAGTCGACGCACTGCCACCTCTCCGTCGAGATTCCCGGATCGCGCTCCGACCAGTGCTCGACATCCAGAAAGCCCCAATCGTCGAAGTGCGCGGACTCCGCCTCGGGAGCAAACACCAAAGCCTCGACGTCAGAGAGCCGCCCCAGGAGCCTTCGGAGTGCCTGCGGAGGATCGACCACCGACAGTAGGAACACGCGGAGACTCGGATCGAGCTCCGCCGCGAGCGCCGACTGAGCCGACGCGGACGGATCGATCACTCCGCGGGCATCGAGAGCCGCGCGGTAGCGGGCCTCCACCTCGGCGTACGCGCGCCAAACCGACGCAGAGCCGAGCGCGCGCGAAGCCTCGGCTCGAGCCGCGACTTCCGCGGGCGACACATCGTCCGCGGCCAGCTCGCGAAAGACGCGAGAACACAAGCGCGCGAGCCCCTGCGTCGACGTGCCGCTGCGGGCTCCCCACAGACTCTCGCGGGTGCGGGTGTCGACGCCGGAGAGCGCCTCACGCCATGCGAGATCACATTGCCAATCCGTCGCGAGCAAAGCGCGGCGCTTGCGCAGCACCTGCGCGAGCTCGCCCTCGGACACCACCTTCGGCGGCGTCCATTGCGAAGGCGCGAGCTCGGCGATCCGGTCTTCCACTCGTCGCGCGGCGCGACGTCCGGGCAACGCGATCAGCGCTCGCGCGGAGTCGAGTTTCTCGGCGCGAACGCGCTCGATCCAAGCCTCGACAGCAACTTGCAGGAAGGAACGCTTCCATCCGAGAAACGTACGTACGACCCGCGCCCCCATCTCGGCGCAGAGATTAGTCGAAGCCCGCCGCGTGCGCAAAGACCGCGCGGCGGCCGAAGTCGATCAGTGCCCGCGCTTCTCGCGCAGCGGCTTGATGCCGGAGAACAGAGACCAACGCACGATCGCCCACAGCGCGATGAAAGCGTCCTTCAGTCCGATCTTCTTGCCCTCGGAGTAGTCGCGCCCCGCGTAGCTGATCGGCACCTCGTAGACGCGCACGCGCAGCTTCGCCACCTTGGCCGTGATCTCCGGCTCGACCGCGAAGGTCCGCGAGCGGATGTCGAGGCGGTCGGCGACCTCGCGACGGAAGACCTTGTAGCAGGTCTCCATGTCCGTGAGGTTCAAGTTGGTGAAGCAGTTCGACGCCAACGTGAGCATGCGATTCCCCACGTAGTGATAGAACAGATGCACGCGCGCATAGGCACCGCCGAGAAAGCGGCTGCCGAAGACCACGTCGGCCTTGCCTTCGAGGATCGGACGCAGGAGCGTCGGATAGTCGCTCGGGTCGTACTCTAGGTCGGCGTCTTGGATGAGCACCACGTCGCCTGTCACCTTCGAAAATCCCGTCGCGAGGGCGCCGCCCTTGCCACGGTTGGACTCATGGTGGAAGACGCGCACGTTCTTTTGCTCCCGCGCCATCCGCTCCAGAATCGCGGCGGTGCCGTCCTTGGAGCAATCGTTGACGAGGATGATCTCTTTCTCGTACGGAGTGGCCTGCACGCGGCGCACGATCTCCTCGACCGTCCGCTCTTCGTTGTAGACCGGCATGACCACCGAGAGCTTCATGGGTTGTTCCTCGCTCACTGTCGGGGCTCCCGACCCATCAAGTCAAGGCCTTGGAAGAGCTTGTCGAGCCCGTAGAACTCAGTGAACGAGGCGAACATCGCGCTCGACACCGGATCCGGTTCGACACTCCAAAGCGGCTTCAGAAACAGCGAAAACAGCTCGCTGTCCGCACGTCTGCGCAACGCTTGAACTTGCGCACGACGCTCCATCCAGTAGGGCCAACGAGACAGGACCTCGTGAATGCCGATCAGGTCGGCCACTCCCTCCCGCGAGATGTCTGGGTTGCCGGGCACCACGCTCGCCGTCGCGTCGAGGTCGGATGGCTTTGCGCCGTAAATGAAATACGGATGCTGGTCAGGAATGCGCGCGACGAGCAACATGCGCCGCACAGCGATCGCCAGCATCACGGGCAAGACAGCGCGCAGGTTCGCGTCGTCGTAGTTCTTCACGCACGTGAGGATCGGATTGCGCGTCTGGATGAGTCGCACG